>CAZNSB010000122.1:0-11752 GCA_964575155.1 uncultured Planctomycetaceae bacterium
CCCGTCCGCGCCCGCAAGCTGGAAGGCTTCCTGGAGAAGAAGACCGCGGAGAAGGACAAGTAGGCGGCCGGCCTCCCGGCCGGCGCAAGTCTGTTGCCCCCCTGCGATTCCGCCTTCCCCCCCCGGCCCCGGCGGCCGGCTCCCGTGTCAGGTGTGTGTCACCCAAGCTGTTCTCCGGCGGCGGGTTAGCGCGGGAATTCTGCCCCGCTGCTAAAGCCCCTTCCAGGCCCGTCCGATGTTACCTTCTGGCTGCGGACTTTGTTGCGGACTTGCCCCGCGGCAGCTTCCGCTTTCGGACCCGAGCGGTCGGGGGTCGCCATGCTGGAGTCGTCCAATGGCGCGCGCGCCGCGCAGGGTGCTGATCGTTGACGGCGAGCCCCGTGTCTGCCGGATGATCGAGGACGTGCTCGCCGCCCGCCATTTCCGCTGTTGCTCGGTCCGGTCCGCCCGCCACGCCAAACGCCGCCTGCTCACCGGGCGGTACCACGTCGCCGTCCTCGACATGGCCATGCCCGACGGGGGAGGCATGGAGCTGCTCGCATTCATCTCCGACCATGGCCTGGCCACCCGTGCGATCTGCACCAGCGGCGTCGCGTCGCGCGGCTCCGGGCGGGAGGCCCGGCAGGCCGGGGCCTGCGCGTTCCTGGAAAGGCCCCTCGAACTGTCCCTGCTGGCCGAAGCCGTCTGCCGGGCGGCCGATGCCCCCGCCGGGGGCGATTCCGCCTCTCCGTCCTCGGCCGGGGCGGGCACGGGCCCCCAGCCGGGCCTGCCCGAGGACTTCCACGCCTACCATGCCGCGCTGGCCGCCGGGGAGATCCTCCCTCCCTCCGGGCGCTTTGAAGAGATCATCCTGGAGTTTGCCGGCGCCCTGGTCCAGGCGGTGGAGGCCAAGGACCCGCACACGCGGCGGCACAGCGAGCACGTGGCATTCTACGCAGAGCACCTGTCTCATCGCCTTGGGCTGGCGCCGGGCGACCGCCGGACGATCCGCATCGCGGCGCTGCTCCATGACATCGGCAAGATGGCCGTTCCTGATTCCGTTCTCACCAAGCCCGGGCGGCTCAGCCGGCGCGAGTTCGCCTTCGTCCGCCAGCACCCGGAGGTGGGGGCAGGCATCTTGGGGAACATCTCCCTGATGCAGGTCGAAGCCCGGCTGGTCCGCAGCCATCACGAGAACTGGGACGGCAGCGGCTACCCAGCCGGGCTTCAGGCCGGGCAGATCCCCCTGGGCGCGCGAATCCTCAACCTCGCCGACAGCATCGACGCCATGCTCATGCACCGCACCTACAAGCGGGGCTACCCCGTCGGGCAGATGCTGGAGGAGCTCGACCGCTGCGCCGGCACCCAGTTCGACCCCGAGCTGGTCCCGGTGGCCGTCGACTTCTGCACGCAGTGTGCGGGCAGTCTCGTTCTCCCCGAGCCTGCCCCCCAGGCCGAGCCCGCGTGAGCGGCCGGGCCTACCCCCCCCCGGCCAGCGAGAACCGCCGGAACCGCCCGCCGCCGGGCCTCGGCGGGCCGCACAGCCGCTCCATGGCCTCGAAGATCTCCTCGTGGGGCAGCGCGCCGGGCGGGTCGATCGTGGCGTACAGCGACGAGAAGACCTCCACCGCCGCCGCCGAGCCCAGCGCGGTCAGGACCCGGCGGATGCTCAGCTCCAGCCATTGGCTGAGGCTGCTGTAGCTGCGCTCGTTGTCCAGGCGCACCGGCGGGTGCGACCGCGGCACCCATCGCCCGCCCAGCTTCTTGAAGCGGGCGACGCCCCACGGCCTGGGTCGGCGGGCCCGCCGCCTGCCGACGAAATCGATGCGGTCGTCCCACAGGAGGTACTCGATGTGCTCCGGCGGCAGCGGGGAGCGGAACCGGAGCGTGTCCTTCTCCGAGGCCATCTCGAAGGCCACGGGGATGTCCTCCCTGTCCAGCACCAGCACGACCATCGCCGACCCGGCGGAGTGCGCGGCGGAACGCCCGCGGGCGAACCCGTGGGCGAGCGTCGGTTCGGCCGTCGCCCAGACGCCCTTCTTGGGGAACAGCCCCACTTGGCGGATCTTTTCGGCCCGCGCCGCGCTAGTGCCGTGCCACAGCACCAGGGCGTTTGGGCCCAGCTCGGCGTAGCGGGCGCTGGCGCCCACGGCGTGCATCGCCGCCCACAGGTTCAGGTCGGCCCTTTCGCCCAGTTGCCGCCGCGCCGAGTACGCCACCGCCGCCAGCGTCGAGTTCCACCCCGCCCGCCCGCGGGGCAGGTACAGCAGGTCCTTCAGCCCCTCGCCCGCCAGGTCGCGGCGCTTGCGCCAACGGGTCGGGGCGGGGGCGTCGGAGGGTCCGGGCGGCGGCTTCATCGCCTCCATGATAAGGCACGCGCGCCCGGCAGGACATGGCCAAGCCGGGTGCCACGGCTGCGTTGTCCGCAGCCGTGCTTATCGTACGACGTGCACGGCTGCAAACTGCGCAGCCGCCTGCCTGCTGGCAGGCAGGTGGCACCCGAGGAAGGAGGTGACATTGTTGCTACTCCCGGCCGACGTACCGCTTGGCCCGGGACTGGACCCCGTTGAACTGCCGGGGCCACTTGCCCTCGGCGATCCGGCGGTACAGCGCGCGGGCCGCCTCGCCCCGCCCGAGCTGCTGGAGGAGCTGGGCGCGGTCCCAGAGGATCCGGGCGTTGGTCCTCTCGGCCTGGAAGGCCGAGGCGTAGGCGCGGTCGGCCAGTTCCAGCTCGCCTTGGCTCTTGAGCTGCCGGGCCAGGGACGTCCAGGGCTCGGCCTCGTTGGGCCTGAGGGCCAGCGGGGTGGTGAGGTACTCCCAGGCCAGTTCGCGGGCGCCGAGGACCTGGAGGATCCTCGCCGCCGCTTGGCAGGCGGCGGTGTCGTCGGCGTCGAGGGCCCGCCAGCGGTCGGCCGCCGCGACGACGCGCCCCAGCAGCGCCTTGGGCGGGTCGGCCTGGAGCGTGGCGACCGCCTGGGCCAACTGGAAGTACTTGCCCAGCAGCCCGGCGTACTGCCGGCGGACCGCCTGGAGGTTGATCACCTCCGGCAGCTCGGCGAACTCGATGTCCATGGCCCGCTCCAGGCGCCCCAGGGCGCTGGCGGTCCGGCCTCGGCGTTCAGCCACCAGCGCCGCCAGGTGCCAGATGGCCGGACTCTTCGCCAGCTTCTCGTCCCTGAGCAGCGGCTCCAGCACCGCGTCTGCCCGGCCGTGCTGGCCCACCTGGCAGAGGAACTCCACCGCCGTCAGCACCACGGCCGCGGGCCCCTTCTCGGGCGCCTCGGACAGGGCACGCCCCAGCAGCTCCTCGCTGAGGGGCTGGTCGCCGCAGGCGTGGACCTGCCAGGCCAGGATCACCACCGCCGCCGGCGCCTTCTTCTCGATCAGCTCATCGGCGGTGCGGCGGATGAGGCGGGCCCAGCGGGCGGCGCCGTCCGGGCCCTGCTGGAGGGCGCTGCGGAAGCTGGAGTCGATCGGCGGCAGCACGCCGGCGGCGAAGGCGTCGGCGTAGAGCTTCTCGAACTGCTCCGCGGCGGCCTGCTTCTCGCCGGCCCGGCCCAGCAGCCGCGCCCGCTCGTACCGCCCCGAGTACGCCAGGGCGCTCACGTGCTCGAACTGCCGGGCGACCTCGGCCAGGCCTCGGTAGAACTTGCTGTCGCCGCCGTAGTCGCAGACCTTCATCAGCAGCGCCCAGCCGAAGGGCGACGCGCCGCAGCGCCGGCCGAACGCCAGCGCCCGCTCGCGCTCGGCCTTTCTGTCGGCCTGGCTGCCGCGAGTGGCCCGGCGGCTGGTCCAGCGGTAGTACAGGTAGCGGAAGTCGCCCAGCCTGCGGACGAAGCCGCCCTGCGGCCCGTCGCCCGGGGTGAGCTTGTCCTGGTTGCCGGTGCGGCGGGCCTGGATCTGCTCGGTGAGGTACCGCGCCAGGGGCGAATCCGGGAGGTCCCTGGCCGGATCCACGCGGAGCTTCACGCCGCCGCCGAAATTGAACTCGTTCTTCAGGTCCCAACTGTAGTTGGTGGCCATCATCAGCGTGTAGAAGCCGATCCGCCGATCCTGTCGGCCCAGGAAGCGCCGCCCGATGACACGGAAGGCCTCGTAGGAGTTCGTGTACAAGGCGCCCCCGACAAGGGCGAGGGCGTCCTCCTCGGACCAGGCGCCGTAGTCGCCGCTCTTGAGCTTCCGCGCGCTGAGAACGTGGGCCCTCGTCCGCAGCGGCATGGGCAGGATCACCAGGGCGGTGACGTCGGGCTTGAGGTCGGGCTGAGGGGCTTGCCCGACGGTCAACTTGACGGTCGCCAGCACCTTGCCCTCGACGTCGAGCCACTTGACGGTGCCGTCGGTGTCGTAGGTCTGGCGATACAGCGTCTTGCCCTTCGGCATCTCCACCAGGCGGCGCTCCGCCAGCCGGCCGTCGGCCGCGAACACCAGGTGCACCGCCGCGTAGCGGACGGGCCGGCCCTTCTCGTCCTTGGCCTGCTCGGCGCCGACGGGCGTCAGGGCCACGGTCCCATCGTCCACCCGGCTGACGTTCATGTGGCGGGCCAGCTCGCCCGCCGGAGGCAGCGCCCACGGCACCACCGCGGTGAACCCGGCGTGGTGGAAGCGGGTCATCTTCCGCCGGGCGCCCAGGCCGATCTCGTCGTACAGGTGCCACAGGGTCGTGCCGTCGCAGATGACGCGTTCGGTGAGGCCGAAGGCCGTCCGCCGCTGGTAGGCGTAGCGCCCGGCGCCGTCGTACACGATGGTCAGAGCCGGCTGGCCGCCGGCCGGCGGCATCGTCACGCTCCGCCACCCGAAGCCGCGGGCCCGGGCGATCATCGCCGCCGCCGCCGGGTCCAGCTTGCCCGCCGGGGCCGGGGCGATGGCGGCCTCGGCCTCCACCACCGCCTGGATGTCCGCCCAGGTGGTGTTCATGCCGGGGGCGTAAGTTAGCAGGTCGCTGAAGACGCGCTGGTCGCCGCTGAAGTAAGGCCGCTGGTAGGTCACGTTCCGCCGGCCGTACCGCCCGCGGAGACGCTCGCGCACCTCCAGGGCATGCAGCTCGCGGCTGAGTTCTTCCCGGTCTTCGGGGGGACGCCCGTGGATGTCCTCAAAGTAGAGATCGGCGCCGCGGTAGCCGGACTGCTCCGCCGAAGGCCGGGCGAGACCTGGCCCGTTGAAGAAGGGCACCCGCGTCGCGGCCGGGGCCGACGGCGGTCGCAGCGCCGGGGCGCCCCTGCGTGCGAAATGCCCGAGCGTCTCGTTCATGCGACGCCCTTTCCGGAGCATCGAGTAGGAGTGGTCCAGGATGGAGAGGCCCGAGTCGTCCGGCGGGCGCTGGCTCAGCCTGCCCGCCCACCATCCGCCGCGGAGACGCTTTCTGTTCTCACTCCTCCGCCCATCCAGTGAGCTGTCTGGCTCCGAAACGGTCCTGAGCGCGTCGCCCAAAATGAAGGTGCCGTCCACAGTGCCTGCCGGCGCGAGACCCGAAGCGACGACCGGCCCGGCCACGCTTCCCACGTCCCCCGGGGACGTCAGGAAAGGCAGGAACACGCTCCGCTGCAGCTTGAGCCTGGTATCCGCGTGCCTGATCTGGCCTACGTCGGTCAGGCCGGCATTGAAGGCCTGCGCCCCTCTCCTGAGCGCGTCCGCCCCTACCCTGAGCGCGTCGTTGCTCCAGCCGCCGCCGCCGCCCCAGCCGCCGTGTTCATACGGCACGGCGTAGGCGCCGGTGACGAGCTGCCAGGCCGTCAGCACCTGCCCGCGGTAGTGGCTCGGCTGGTTCGGCCAGCGGAGAAACTGCGGCGGAATCCGCATCAGGATGGTGTTGAGCACCTGGGCGGGGCCGGGCTTCTTGCCGGTCTCGGTTGCCTCCGGGCCGCCGCCGCGCCCGGGCAGCCGCTCGCGGACCACCTTGATCTGCGCCGGAGCCGGGTACAGCGCCCAGTGGTCCTTCCGCCCCCGGTCCACCTTGTACTGGGCGTACATGGCCTCGTTCTCCAGCACCAGCAGGGAGGTGAACGGGCTCATGACGTACATCGCCTTGGACAGGGCGATGATCCCGGGCTTGTTCGCTTTCGCGTCGTCGGCCAGGAGGCGGTCGATCTCGAGCTTGGCCCAGAAGCGCGGCAGGTAGTCGGCGCCGGGCGCGACGTTGGCGACCGGGACCTGCTGCGACCAGTCCTTCCCGTCGAGCGTGCCGGCGACGGTGAGGGCCTGGAGGGGCGGGGCGCCCGCGGCCAGCCGGGTCACCGCGCACACCTCCTCGCCCTCGGCGGCCGAGTCGGCGAACAGCAGCCAGCGGGCCTTGCCCGGCTCGCTGCTGACCTTCACGTCCAGCAGCCGGGGGGTGTTCAGCGTCGAGAGCAGCTCGAACCCGCGCCAGGCGACGTTCTCGTCGGGGTTGATCTGGGTGAAGTACCCGCCGGTGCGGGCGGCGGCGGCCTTCATGAAGTTGCGGGCGTAGCGCTTGCCGACGCCGACGCCGACGTAGCGGCAGCCGGCGGGGACGAGTTTCACCAGCTTGTCCGTCCGCCGCTCGCCGAGGACGGCGATGCCGCTGCCGAGGTGGACGAGGTGTGGGTTTTCGGCCTCCGCGAGCAGCTCGCCGGCGGCGGCCAGGGCCCCCTCCAGGTCCAGCGCGCCGACGAGGTGGGCCTTTTCGAGGTACCGGGCGGCGGCGGCGACGTTGTCGTGCGTGGCGGGCTGGAACGACCCCGCCCATGTCCGCACGTGCGTGCCGGCGGCCAGGACGGCGAAGCGGTCTTCGCGGGGGGCGTTGGAGAGGATGGCCTCGACGGCGTCGATCTGGGCCCGCGCCAGCAGCGGGTCGCGGTCGCCGGAAGACTCAAACAGGAAGACCCAGTCGCGGCGCCGGCGCCCTGAATCCGCCGCGACCTGGAGTTGCGGGCGGAAGCGAAGCATGAGGTACCGCTGGTTCTCGTTCACGGCCGTGGAGAAGCGCTCGAACTTGCCCGCGTCCCCCTCGCCGTCGGTGTCGAAGACCTGGAGGACCACGTCGGCGTCGGGGGTGACGTGGGTTCGTTTGACGTCGATGAGCAGGTCGTCGCCGTCGGTGGCGGCCGTCGGCTCGTACGTCGGCAGCGCCCACTTCAGCTCGGCGGCGCCCACCACCCGCGCGTGGAAGGACCACTCGCCCACCAGCGGCATGTTGTGCCCGCCGCCGAAGCGGTACGTCGTCTGCCCGTAGAGGCTCTCCAGCCGCTGCGTGTAGCTCAGGATGATCCGCTTCTCCTGCCGGCCCTCCAGCGGGAAGACCCGCATCTTGAAGGTGCTCCCGTCCACCCACTCCAGCAGGGCCGGGTCACGCTGCGTGTACATGATCGTCTCGAAGACGTACCGGGCGCGGGCGCGTTCGGCCATGCCGCCTTCCATCAGCTTCCCGTTGACGTACATCCCCAGCCGGGAGATCGACGCGTCCGGCGGGAGCGGGAAGTAGAACGTCCCCTCCAGCCGGCGGGGCATGTGGTTGAAGTAGGTCTGGTCGATGGTGGTGCGGGCGAAGCCGTCCTCGACGTGGACGTCGATGTGGTATTTCCGCAGCGACAGCCTGGCCTCCTGGCCGGCGGGGTCGATGGCGACCAGCGCCCCGCCGGCGTAGTCGCTGGCGGGGACGAGGGGCGAGGCGGCGGCGAGGTCCTTGGTCCATTCCAGCTCGTGCGAGGCCCGGGGCATGGCGGCGAGCTTCCCGCCGGCGCTGCCTGAGCCGCAGGAGAGCTGCCGCCCGGCGTGGACCAGCCCGGAATACCCGCTGACGTTGACCTGGCCTTGCGTGACCAGGACGTCGGTGCCCCCCGGGCCCACCCGCACGCCGAAGCGGGTGCCGCGGGCCGACACCTGCCGGGAGGGCGTGTGGACCACGAAGCCGGCCTCGCCGGCCCGCGGGGCCACCTCGACGTACACCTCGCCGGCCGACAGCCGGAGCCGCCGAAGGCCCTCCACCTTCAATCTCGTTCGCTCGTTGACGTACACCACCGACCCGTCCGGCAGCGCGATCCGCCGCCGGCGGGCCTTGGTCTCGATTGCGGCGCCCACGGCGACGGGACTTGCCGGCGCCGCCGGCGGGCGCGGACGCGCCCGCAGCCCCCCGCCCCCAAGCCCCGCCACTGCGGCGGCGGGGAGCCGCCTCCCACCGGGCCGGACTCCCGGCCAGCGCATCGGGCGGGCCTGGCGAGGGCCCGCCTCCGGGCGTTCCCACAGCGCGTTGGACAGCAGCATGCCCAGCCCGATCAGGACGGCGGCGGCCGCCGCCCAGAGCGGCGCCCGCCGGAGGGGCAGGACGATCACGCGGGGCTTCCGGCGGCGGGCGCCCCCGCCCTGCCGGGCGGCCGAAAGCATCCGCTCACCCACCCGCCGGACGAACTTGCCGTCCGGGACCTCGGGGTCGTAGGCCGTGCTCAGCAGTCGTTCCACGTTCTCGTCGCCGACGCCTTCACGGTCGGCGCTGCCGTCCGACGGGGTCTGGTTCGCGTTCATGGCATTTTCTCCTGGGGCACAGGTTACAAACTTGTGCCACCGGGGCTTTCCACGGCGAGGTTCCGGGCCAGGGCCAGGAAGGCGTTGCGGAAGGCCTTTCTTGCCCGGCTCAACAGGGACTCGACCGCCTTTTCGGACACCCGCCGGGCGCGGGCGATCTGGCGGACGGTGTGGCCGGCGACGTACTTGGCCTCGAGGGCCTGCCCGTATTGGGGAGGGAGCTGGGCCATGGCGGCGTTGACCATTTCACGGGTCTCGGCCCGGCGGAGGAGGTGCTCCTGGAACGGCTGGCTGTCCAGCCCGGCGTAGGCCGAGAGCAGTTGCCGGTCCATTCGCGCCCACAGGGCTTCGAGGCTGGCGGCGGCCTTTTGCCCGGTGAGGGCGCGGCGGATCTCGTTCCGCGCCAGCCCCGTCAGCCAGCCATGAATGTCGCCGTTGGCCCTGGCCGGATCGTACCGCTCCAGCTCCCGGATCGCCCGCAGCATCGTCTCCTGGACCACGTCCTCGCAGAGGTCCCGGTCGGACCCCACCCGGTACAGGCAGAAGCGGTACAGCGGCGTGATCGCCGCACCGGCCAGGGCCTCGATGGCGCCGGCGTCGCCGGCGAGGGCCTTTCGGTGCCAGCGGGCGTCGAAGATGTTTTCCAAGGGTCGTCTCCCTTTCCCGCACCGGCGGGTGCGGAGCGCCGGCCGGCCGAGTCGGTACGCCCGTTCCGCTTCCACAACCTTATGTCAGCCGGACGAGAGAATCCTTCGCGGAAACCGCCAGGTATTATTAGACGCCCGGCCCGCGGGCGGGTTCGGCGGGTGGCGCTGGCTGCCGGCAGGCAGGCTGGTTGCCTGCAACCAGTGTAGGTCCTTTTCGGAGCACGGCCCGCCGCGGCGGGCCGTGCCACCCGACGGGGCGGGTCAGTTCGGCAGGTCCGGCGTGCGGCGGCGGATGCGGTCCATCATGCGGTTGGCGTCGTCGACGGACGGCGTGCCGGCCACGGTGTACCGCACGCCGCCGACCAGCTCGTCACGCCGCAGCGCCCGGGCGAACGGTTCATATTCCACGATGACGGCCAGCGGCACGTCGCCGCTGCGGCGCCGCAGTTCCGGAAGGACCTCGAAGGCGGGCGGGAAGCCCCTGTCGTCGCCGAGGTAGATGCACTTCAGCCCGGGCAGGGACGCCACGGCCTCGAGCAGGTGCCGCCCGTTGCCGTGGAGGTGGAGGCACCCGCCGTCGAAGTGCCGGAACATCCGCTCGACGGGCTCGCGCCCGAACCTCTCGAAATCGTCCACGCGTGTCATGTGGAAGGGATCGACGCTCTCGCTGACGATCTTTCCGGGGACCCACCCGGCCATGTTGCTGCACGTCCCGCCGGCGACCAGGTGCACCTCGCGGAAGAACGCCTCCTGCACCCTGACGTTCAGGTCGAAGGCGAAGTCGACGAGCCCCCGCAGCCGATCGGGCGACTCGATCATGGCCAGATAGGTCTTGGTCGCTCCCACCAGCTCGAAGACGAGGTTGAGGCTGTCGATGAGGATGAAGTGGCTGATGCCGAACTTCCCGGCGGCGCGGTCGGCGAGTGCTCTCATGTGGTCGAGGTAGCGCCTCCAGAGCCGCCCGCCATAGTCGCACCTCAGGTCCTCGGCGGCGGGCAGCTCCTGAAAGAGCGGGGGGACCATCGAGGAGATCCACCCCGTCGCCGGGTCGCAGAGGAACCGCATCTCGCCCCCCAGGAGCCCCCCGTAGAGCCCCTGATCGAACTCGCTGAGGTACGCGGCGGGGACCGAATCGTCCCGCACCGCCCGCCGCTCCTGAAGCAGCTCTTCCCAGAAATCCGCCCGCTCGCCGGTCTCGGGCCACCCGCAGAAGCCCCCGGGGTGCGTCCGGGCGAACCGCCGCAGCGCATCGCTGGGGACCTCGAAGACCGCGCTGACCAAGTCCCCCCGTCGCTGCTCGTACAGCGCCGTCAGCCGATCCTTCGTCTCCTGACCGGCCGGGCAGTACCGAAGCTCAAAGGCGTCTCTGGCGTTCATCTCCCTCCCCCCGCCGGCGCCGGCGCGGGCCTAGTATTCCGTCAAGATTGAATTTTGGGGTGCCACGGCTGCGCCTTTTGCAGCCGTGCCTGCCCCGGGGGCCGCACGGCTGCACACACCGCAGCCGCCTGCCTGCTTGCCGCAGGCAGGCAGGTGGCACCCATAGATTCAAACTTGACAGTACACCAGGCTCTGTCTGAAAAGACCCAACGACCTCATTGTGAGGGTGGCACAGGTTGCCTGCAACTTGTGTTCTCGCGGCAACACGGCTTGACAAGCAAGCCGTGCCACCCAAGGAACTGCCTTTTCTGACAGGGCCTACTTGAACTGTGGCAGCCACTTCCTCGTGGCGGCCATCAGCTCGGCGCCCGCCCTGCGGACGCGGGCAGGGGTCAGGTGGCCGCAGAGCGGGTCGGCCATCAGGGCCTCCAGGGCCCCCCTCCGGTCGCCGGCGAGGGCGGCCTGGAGGGTCATGAGCTGGCAGTTGCAGTTCGATCTGCCCGGCCTGGTGCACGAAGACGGGCACGTTCCGCAGCGACCGGCGCCACCCGCCGGGGCCGACGGTGTCGCCGACGGTCTGGAAGATACCGTGCCGCTGGGGGATGGCCAGGTCGTGGGCCATCATCCCCAGCCCGCCCGTGGAGATAGTGATGATGACGAAGTCGGCGTCTCGGAAGGCCGCCGGCTCGCTGGCCGTGGCGCGGATGCGGCAGCTCTTGCCCCAGCGCCGGGCCATGGCGTCGGCGGCGGCCTTGACCTCCCCGGCCGCCTTGAGGTTCGGGTCCAGCAGGACGATCTCGCTGCCTTCCAGCTCGTCGGTGGTCATCAGGTCGCGGAGGAGCCCGGGGCACCAGTTGTAGCTGCCCCCGCCGACCATCACGATCTTCGGGCCGAAAGACTTCCCCATCCTCTGGCGTCCTCCCTATTGCGACCGGCCGCAAAACGCCTCTTCTCCGTAGTGGCCCCGGTCGATCTTCTCCTTCTGCCCCAGGCCCGTCACCGGCAGGGCCGAACCGTCCAGCCGAGGGTCCACGTACTCGGCGAACCACTCCGCCAGCCGATGCCGCAGCTCGGCGACCACCGCCCGGGTGGACTTCTCGTCCACGACGTTGTTCCGCTCGTCGGCGTCGCGGACCAGATCGTACAGCTCGTGCGGGCCGTAGGGGTAGCGGTGGACGTATTTCCACTCCGGCGTGCGGATCATCCGCACCGGGCCGTACTCGTCGTACACCACCACCCGCTCGCGGGCCTGGTCGGACCGCCCGGCGAGCACC
>CAZNSB010000123.1:0-11703 GCA_964575155.1 uncultured Planctomycetaceae bacterium
ATTCCCAGTACGTCCCGCGCGGGCATTACACCCGCAGCAAGAAGCTCAAGCAGTACTTCAAGGCCCTGATGTGGTACGGGCGGATGACCTTCCTGATCCGCGGGCGGAGCCCCGACGACCCCGGCGCCCTGATCTCCCTGGCCGAGGCACGCAAGCAGACCCTCGCCGCCAGCATCCTCGCCGGCATGATGGAGAGCGAGGTCGCGCCCGCCCGGACGCTGGCGGCGGCGTGGGACCGGCTGTACGCCGTCACCGCCTACTACGTCGGGCTGGCCGACGACCTCACCCCCTACGAGTACCGACACGCCCTCCGCAGCGCCATCGGCCGGGCGGTCTCGGCCTCGGCGCTCACCGACGCCAAGAACTTCTTCGAGCTGCGCAAGGCCCTCGCCTCCCTCCGCAAGCCCGCCATCTACAGCGGCACCGGAGACATCGAGGGCCCCCCGGCGGCCATCGCCGACGAGCGGACGCTGGCCAAGGCCCTGGCGGCGACGCAGGGCATGCGGCTGATGGGGCAGCGCTACATCCCCGACTCGTTCATGATGGGCAGGGTGGTGTACCCGACGGTCGGGCCCTTCAACGGGAAGGGCTCCCCCTTCACCCTGGTCCTCAGCCGGGGCGGACCCATCCGCGGCTTCCCGCGCGGGCTGGACGTCATGGCGGTGCTGGGCTCGGACCGGGCCCGGCACTGGCTCAAGAGACTCGGCGACGACCAGTACGCCCGCTACGACGAGAAGCTCGCCGAGCTTCAGAAGCAGTTCGGCCAGGTCGACGAGCTTGGGTGGAACCGCAACATGTACTGGTCCTGGCTCCACACGCTGCGGGCGCTGCTGAAGGATTACCCCAGCGGGTATCCGTCCTTCATGCAGACGCCCGCCTGGCGGGACAAGCAGCTTTCGGCCGCTCTGGCGAGCTGGGCCCAGCTCCGCCACGACACCATCCTCTACGCCAAGCAGTCGTACACCATGTCGGCCACCGGCCTGCCCCCCCGCCCGAAGATGGTCGAGGGCTACGTCGAGCCCGTGCCGGAATTCTACGGGCGGCTGCTGGCCCTGACGCGGATGACGTTGAAGGGGCTGGACGACTTCAAGGTGCTGGACGGGAAGGCCCGCCGCCGGCTGGCGTCGCTGGAGTCCGTCGTGGCCAGGCTGCTGGAGCTTTCCCGGCAGGAGCTGGCCAACCGGAAGCTGACGGCGAAGGACTACGAATTCATCCGCTCCTTCGGCGCCCGGCTGAAGTCGGTGGTGGCCGGCGTCAACGAGCAGGGGCTGGAGACGACCATCGTCGCCGACGTCCACACCGACGGCAACACCCGGACCGTCCTGGAGGAGGGCACCGGGCACCTGCACCCGATGGTGGTGGTCTACCCCATGCCCGACGGGGGGCTGGTCGCCGGCGTCGGGCCCGTCCTCAGCCACTACGAGTTCAAGCAGCCCATGGCCAATCGCCTCACCGACGAGGCCTGGAAGCGGATGCTCCGCGGCGGGAAGGCGCCCGACCTGCCGGAATGGGCCCGGACGTTCACCGTCGCCCCGCTTCCGCGCCCGGCGGGGCCGACTCGCCGGCCGGGGCGGCCCGGGCCCGTCCGGCCCGCTCCGCTGCGCTGACGCCGCCGGCGGGCGCGGGCATCCGCCCGCAGAGGGGCAAAGCGGCCGCGCCCGGCGAGCCAAGAACTCGCCCGCGGCGGCGTAAATGGGTATTGTCTGAATCCACCCCGCGCTGTACAATTTACGCTGGAGGATGTTTGTCGGGCATGTCAGGGCGTGCCCGGAACGGGAGACGGGCAAAGGCGCACGGCAGGTTCCGGGCGCGGGTTGTGGATGGACGCATGAATCCTTGGGTCGAAGCAGAGCGACGTGCGGAGCGAGCCCAGAGGCTGTACGAGGCCGGGCGATACGCCAAGGCCGCCGAGGAGCTCCGGTCGGCCATCGCCGTCAATCCCTACAACGCCTCCTGGCACTTCAACCTCGGCATCACCCTCGACGCCATGGAGGCCCACGACCAGGCCGTGCGCGCCTATCAGCACGCCCTCCAGCTCGAGCCCGACGATCTCGAGGTCCTCAACTGCCTGGGCGTGGACTACACCCGCCTCGGGCGATACCGGGAGGGGCTGGATGTCTTCGAGCAGATCGAGCAGGTCGACCCCGCCTTCGAGCCGGCCTACTGCAACCGCATCATCACCTACACCGAGATGGGCGAGCACGACCAGGCGGAGGTGATGTTCTACCTGGCCCGGCAGGTGAAGCCGGAATGCTCGCTGTGCCTGTACAACATCGCCAACAGCTTCTACGAGCGGGGGCAGTACCGCCGGGCGATCGCCTGCTGGGAGCAGGCCCTGGCCCTGGACCCGCACCACCCGCAGGCCCACGCCCGCATCGGCGACGCCTGCTGGGCCATGGGCGACCTGCCCGGCGCCCGCGACCGCTACTTCGCCGAGCTCCGCCGGGACCCCGGCGACGTCGAGCTGCTGCTGGACCTCGGCGAGCTGCTCACCCAGATGGGCGATTTCGACGCCGCCGGAGAGAAGCTCCGCCGCGTGCTCGAGCAGGCCCCCGACCATCCGGGCGCCCATTTCGCCCTGGGCGAGCTGGCGCTGAAGCAGGGCAGGCTGAACCAGGCCGAAACGCAGTTGAGGCTGGTGGTGAAGATCGACCGGCACTTTCCCGCGGTCCACCGCCGGCTGGCGGAAGTCCTGCTGCGCCGCGGGCGGCCCCGGCTGGCGGGGGTCCACCTGCTGGCGGAGCTGCGCCACGGCGCCGACGACCCGGCCGCCCTCATGGAGCTGGGCCAACTGCTGCTGGAGGCCAAGAAGCTCCCCCAGGCCAACAGCGTCCTCCGCAAGCTCGTCGCCCTCCAGCCCGGCAACCCGCACGCCGAGCACAGCCTGGCCGTCAGCTACTTCCTCCTGGGAAAGCTGGAGGAGGGCATCCGCCACTGCCGCAAGGCCCTCAAGCTCAAGCCGGAGTACCCCCTCGCCCTGTACAACCTGGCCCAGGCCCATGCCCAGAAGGGCCAGATCGACCGCGCCCGCCGATACGCCGCCAAGGCCATCACCATCGCCCCCGCCGACGACCAGATCCGCGCCCTGGCCGGCAAGCTGGGCGTGCTGAGCTTCTGGTCCAACCTCAAGAAACGCATCCCCCGCATCCTCCCCCGCCGACACCGGCCGGGGACATGATGATCTTTCGCAAAGCCCTTGCGGAATCCCACCGATGGTTATACCAGGGAATGAAGGAAGGTACTACTCGTGGGCAGCGCAAAGACCGCCATATCTATTCCCGAACCCCTGGCCAGGCAGGTGGACCGGTTGGCCAAGAAGATGCGGATCTCGCGCAGCCGCTTCTTCGCCAAGGCCGCTGAGGATTTCATTCGCCGCAACGACACACGGGCGATGCTGAAGAAGCCTAACGAGGTCTACGCCGACGGGCTGACGGATGAGGACAAGGACTTCCTGGCTCACGCCAAGGCCGCCGCAGCGAAGCTCGCGGAGCGCGAGGAATGGTGATCTGCCAGGGGGACGTGTTCTGGACGGAGGGCCAGGCGGCGCGCGGCTCCGGCCCCGGTGATCGTCGCCGGTGCATCGTCATTCAGAACGATCTGTACAACCGCAGCCGCATCCGCACCGTGGTCGTCTGCGCCTTGACCTCCAATCTGAGTCGGGCCGAGGCCCCCGGCAACGTCCGATTGGACGAGGGCGAGGCGAACCTGCCGCGGGCGAGCGTCGTCAACGTCTCCCAGATCATGACCCTGGACAAGACCAACCTGACCGAGAGGATCGGCCGACTGACGCCCGCCCGGCTGCGCCAGGTCCTCGAAGGCGTCTACCTGATCCTGGAGCCGATGGAAGTCGATGAGCCCTGAGCAGGCTTACGGCCGGTGCCGGAAGGAGTGCCAGTGCGATGACCCCCCGCGAGGTGGTGACCCGGGCGATCGAGTTTCGCGGGCCTGCGCGGCTGCCGATCCGCGGCTACGGCGACGCCAGCGACGTGATCGGCGTGGCCTGCAAGCTGATCGAGCCCCCCCAGGCCCGCGACGACCCCGACGTGGACCAGTGGCTCTGCCGCTGGGGGCACACCGGCGTGCCCAACATGGGCCAGGTGAAGGGCCACCCGCTGGAGGACCTGTCGCGGATGTCGGCGTTCCCCTGGCCTGACGGCGACGACCCGGCCCGGTACGAAGACGTGCCGGGCGAGCTGGAGAAGATCGGCGCCGACCCCGCCCGCCGCGATAAGTATGTCACCACGGGCATCTTCATGATCCTGTGGGAGCGGATGCACAGCCTGCACGGGTTCGAGCGCTGCATGATCGACCTCATGGACGACGCGCCGGCGGTCCACGAACTGGCCGACCGCATCCTCGAATACGACCTGGCCGTCGTCCGCAACATGCACCGCGCCGCCGGCGCTGCCGTCGGGGGCTTCAGCTTCACCGAGGACTGGGGCACCGAGACCGACCTTCAGATCTCTCCGGCGCTGTGGCGGCGCTTCTTCCTGCCTCGGTACCGGAGGCTGTTCGACGCGATCCACGACTGCGGGTGGCACGTGTGGATGCACTCGTGCGGGAAGATCAACAAGTGCCTGCCCGGGCTGATCGAGGCCGGGCTGGACGTGATCAACATGCAGCAGCCCCGCACCAACGGCATCGACGAGATCGGGCGGGCCTTCGCCGGCAGGATCTGCTTCGAGACGCTCTGCGACATCCAGAAGACGCTCCCCGCCGGCGACCGGGAGAGAATCGTCGCCGAGGCCGAGGCCCTCCTGGGCCGGTGGGGCACGCCCGACGGCGGGTTCGTCCTCGGCGACTACGGCGACCACGCCGCCATCGGCGCCGCCGCCGGCGACAAGGAGTTCATGCTCCAGACGTTCCGCCGGCTGGATCCGTACCGCCGGGCCTCGGCCGCCGCGGAGAGGAGGCGGCCTCGATGAATTTCAAGACGACATCCACCGGTCCGCGCGGCGGTCGGCCGATGATCATGGCCACACGCGGAGTCGTCACTTCCGGGCACTACCTGGCCACGGAGATCGGCCTTCAGACGCTTCGCCGCGGGGGCAACGCCATGGACGCGGCCGCGGCCGCGGGCTTCGCCCTGGCCGTGCTCAAGCCCCACCAGAACGGGATCGCCGGCGAGGTGCCGATGCTGGTGCACTCGGCCGAGGAGAAGAAGGTCTGGGCGATCAGCGGGCACGGCGTCGCGCCCCGGGCGGCGACGATCCGGCGGTATCGCGAGCTCGGGGTCGACCTCATCCCCGGCGACGGGTTTCTGCCGGCCATCGTCCCCCCCGCCGTGGCCAGTTGGATACTCCTGCTGGACCGTTTCGGCACGATGCGGGTGGGGGAGCTGCTGGCGGCGGCGGTGGAGCTGGCCGAGGAGGGGTTCGGAATGTACGACTCGCTGGCCGCCGCCATCGCCGCCCACGCGGACCGATTGCGCGACGAGTGGCCCTCCTCGGGAGAGGTGTTTCTTCGCGAGGGCGGCGTGCCTCGGCTGGGTCGGGTGTGGCGGAACCCTGACTGGGCGGCGACGTTTCGCCGGCTGATCGAGGCCGACCGCCGGCACCCCGACCGCCGCGCCGGCCTCCGGGCCGCCCACGACGCCTTCTACCGCGGCGAGATCGCAGAGACGATCTGCCGGTTCTGCCAGTCCAACCCGATTCGGGACGCCACCGGCCGGGCACACGCGGGGATGCTGACCGCCGAGGACTTCGCCGACTTCCAGGCAGAGGTCGAAGAGCCCGTGACCACGACCTACCGGGGCGTGGCGGTGCAGAAGTGCGGGCCGTGGACGCAGGGCCCGGTGCTGCTGCAGTCGCTGAACCTCCTGGGGCGCTTCGACCTGGCGGCGATGAGGCACAACTCCGCCGACTACATCCACACCGTCGTGGAGTGCATGAAGCTGGCTTACGCCGACCGGGAGTTTTACTACGGCGACCCCAAGTTCGTCGACGTGCCGCTTCAGCGGCTGCTGTCGAGGGAGTACGCGGCGGAGCGGTCGGCGCTGGTGGCCCCGGCTGCGGCGTCGATGGAGCTGCGGCCCGGCGGGCGCGGGCCGATCCGGGCCGAGAGCATCGCCGACGTGGACGCGGCCTCGGCCGGCAACCCGCACGACGGCGACACCACCAAGCTGGAGGTCATCGACAAGGCCGGGAACATGGTCTCGGCCACGCCCAGCGGGGGGTGGTTGACGGCCTCGCCCGTCGTCCCGGGAATGGGCTTTCCGCTGGGCACGCGGGGGCAGATGTTCTCGCTTCAGCCGGGCCACCCCAACTGCCTCGCCCCCGGGAAGCGCCCGCGGAGTACGCTGACGCCCTCCATGGCGACCCGGGGCGGGCGGCCTTATCTGAGCTTCGGCTCCCCGGGCGGCGACAGCCAGGACCAGTGGGCCCTGCAGTTTCTCCTCAACGTCGTCGAGTTCGGGATGTCGCTGCAACATGCGGTGGAGGCGCCGACGTTCTGGTCGCTGCATTTTCCCAACTCGTTCCACCCGCGGAAGGCACGTCCCGGGGCGCTGTCGGTGGAGACCCGCGTGCCCAAGCGCATCCGCGACGATCTGGCCCGGCGGGGGCACGCGGTCACCGCACCCGGGCCATGGGCCGGGGGGAACACCCTCGCCGCCGGCATCGACCCGGACGCCGGCCTGCTGTGCGCGGCGGCCTCGCCCAGGCTCGACCCCGCCTACGCCGGAGGCTTCTGAGACGCTCGCCCGGGCGGCGGCGCGCCAAGGTAGGGTGTATCCGGCACCGCGATCGGTCGATACAATCATTGACGCTCGAACGGCTTCCGGAATTCAGGGTCAAAGTTGCCTGGCAAGAAAGGGTTCCCCTCATGGCGCAATACTCAATCAGTCCGGCCGGTGAGAAGTTCGCGATCCCCGCAAAGAAGGATTACGCCGCCGAGCTCAAGCGCATCGAGAGGCTGGTCCGACAGGCCCGCGGGGAGGGCAAGGAGGTGGTGGTGGTGATGGGGGTCGGCTTCGTGGGGGCGGTCATG
Organism: uncultured Planctomycetaceae bacterium; assembly: GCA_964575155.1. Classification (GTDB taxonomy): domain Bacteria; phylum Planctomycetota; class Phycisphaerae; order SM23-33; family SM23-33; genus CAZNSB01. Next base: position 6,988 of record CAZNSB010000123.1, read on the forward strand.
GCCGCCATCGTCGCCGACACCACCGACAAGAAGGGGCAAGCGAGCAAGTTCGTCATCGGCTGCCAGCGCCCCAGCACGCGCAGCTACTGGAAGATCCCCCTGCTGAACCGCGGCGCCTCCCCCGTCAAGGCCGAGGACCCCGAGGTGGCCCCCATGATCGCCCGCTGCGTGCTCGAGAAGAAGACGCTGACGGCGACGTTCAACAGCGACTGCCTGAAACTCGCCGACTGCGTGGTGGTGGACGTGCAGTGCGACTACACCAAGCACGACCTGGGCGACATGCGCACCGGGCAGGCCGAGATGACCGCCCTCGAGGCCACCATGAGGACCATCGGACAGAAGATCCCCCCCAGGTGCCTGGTCCTCATCGAGACCACCGTCGCCCCCGGCACGACCGAGTTCGTCGCCTGGCCGATCATGAAGAAGGCCTTCGCCGCGCGCGGCATGCGGGCCAACCCGCTGCTGGCGCACAGCTTCGAGCGGGTCATGCCCGGGCGTCAGTACGTTTCCAGCATCCGCGACTTCTGGCGGGTGTGCTCGGGGTGCACGCCGGCGGCCCGGCGGCGGGTGGTCAAGTTCCTCAAGGAGGTGCTCAACACCGAGGAGTACCCCCTGACGGTCATGGACCGCCCGATCGAGTCGGAGACCACCAAGATCGTCGAGAACTCCTACCGCGCGACGACCCTGGCCTTCCTCAACGAGTGGAGCCTCTTCGCCGAACGCAACGGCGTGGACCTGATCAAGGTCATCGAGGCCATCAAGGTCCGCCCCACCCACTGCAACATCATCTTCCCCGGGCCCGGCATCGGCGGGTACTGCCTGCCCAAGGACGGCGGGCTGGGATACTGGGCGTACAAGCACATCCTCGGCTTCGAGGACGGCGACGCCGTCTTCAAGATCACCCCCGTGGCGATCGACACCAACGACACCCGCGGGCTGCACGTCGCCGAGCTGGTCCGCGACGCCCTCCGCAACATGGGCCGGTACATCGCCGCCGCCGACGTCCTCCTCTGCGGCGCCAGCTACCGCCAGGACGTCGGCGACACCCGCTACAGCGGCTCGGAGATGGTCGTCCGCAAGCTCACCGAAATGGGCGCCGAGATCCGCGTGCACGACCCGTACGTGGACCACTGGTACGAGCTCGAGAAGCAGGATACCTACCCCGCCCCCGGGCACTCCTGGGCGCGGTTCTTCCGCAACCAGGACGCCCTCAAGGACGTCCGCGTCCGGGGCGACCTGCCCGCCGCCTTGAGGGGCGCCGAGGCCGTCGTCCTCGCCGTCCCCCACGCCCCCTACCTCCAGCTCGACCCCGACCACGTGGTCAAGTGGGCCGGGGCGCCCCTCGCCGTGGTCGATTGCTTCGGCATCCTCGACGACGAGAAGATCCGCCGCTATTTCGAGCTGGGCTGCGAGGTCAAGGCCCTCGGGCGGGGGCACATCCAGCGGATCAAGGAGGAGGTCCGCTCCGCAGCAGGAAAAAAGAAGTAGGCCCGGGGCGGTGCCTGCCTACGATCCGATCGGGGCATGAGCTTCCGTGTCAGGAAGGCGGCCGCGGGCTGCTGAACGGCACCAGGGCCTCGCCAGGAGGCCGGCCGTTCAGCGCTGTTGCCTCTCCCAAGTCGCAGCACCGCAGGTGCGCGATCCGGGTCCTCCCCGAACAAACCCGCCTTTCCCGCGTCTAACATGGAAGATATAAGAACCCCGGTGCAGCCGATGGTCGGAATCCTCCAGGACGGCGGCATGCGCGAACCCCATTCCAGGCCGCGCCGCGGACTGCGTCGGCGCCGGCTCGCGGTGGCGGTGTGCGCCGCCGCGGTCGTGTCGTTGAGCTGCCCGGTGCGCCCCGACGGCCCGGCCACCCGGCCGGCCGATGAACCGGCCCTCAAACGGCAGATCGCCCGGGCCGTCACCGACCTCGGCAGCGACGCCTGGCAGAGGCGCGAGCAGGCGTCCAAGCTGCTGTGGTCGCTGGGGAGGGCCGCCGAGCCCGCCCTCCGCGCCGCCCTCCACAGCCACGACCTGGAGGTCCGCACACGGGCCGAGGCCATCCTCGAAAAGTTCAGGTACGGCATCTACCCGGACACGCCCCCCGAGGTCCTGGAGCTGATCGAGCGGTATCGCAAGGGCGGCGCCGACGACAAGCGCGCCGCCGTCGGAGAGCTCCTCAAAAAGGGCAGCCACGCCTTCACCACGGTGCTGGCCTTGGCCCGGGCCGAAACCGACCCCGGCCTCCGCCGGTACATCTCCGGACAGCTCCGCCGCAATGCCGCCCGGGTGGTCCCCTCGCTGCTGGCCAAGGGCGACTTCGCCCAGGCCCAGACCATCCTCGAATCGGCCCTGGGCGACGGGGACGAATCCGCCATCCGCAACTTCGCCGCCTACCACCTCCTCCGAGGCAGCCTCGACGAGCAGATCCACAGGTATGAGACGAAAATCGCCGTCAACACGCTGACGACAAGGGTGCGGGCCTACCTGCACCGGGCCGGAGGCGACCTGAAAAAGGCCGCAGCCGCCGCAGATGTCTCCGGCGACACCCGCCTGCTCAAGCACATTCTGTACGAACTGGGCGACTGGAAGAGACTGGCCGATATGCATCCCTTGGATGCCCGGACCGGTGGGAACATCGAGCAGCTTGGCTTCCTGGCCGCCTACCATCGCCTGGCCGGCAACGCGAAGGCCTTCGCCGACGCCGTCGACCTGATCAAGAAGCACGCCGGCGGCCGGCCCGACCCCTGGTACCAGGCCGAGGCCCTCCTCCTCAACGACCGCCCGGAAGACGCCATCGACCTGCTCATCGCCCGCAAGGAGTACTCCACCGCCTTCGAGCTGCTCTGCGCGCAGCTCCGGGGCGACCGGGCCCTGGGGCTGATCGAGCAGGCCCGAAAGGAACGCCACAAGCACCTGAACCAGCTCCGCATCAGCGCCGCCCGCCTCCTGGCCGGCGCCGGCGAGAAGGCCCACGCCGAGAGGATGGTCGCGGACCTGGTCTCGCCGCCGCCCGGGGCGAAACTCTCCGCCATGGTCCAGGTCCGAGCCCACATGGCCCTCGGCCGGCGGGACCAGGCCCTCGCTCACTGCGCCGAGGCGCTGGGGGCCTTCAAGAAGCTGGAGTCCCCCGCGGCGCTGCTCCGTGCGGTTTTTCCCCACGCCACGGTCAATACGACGGCCTTGTGGAAATTCCTCCGCGTGCGCTACCGCGACGAGGACTGCCGGCGAACCCTCACCAGGCTGGCCGCCCTCGTCGCCAACAAGGCCTCGAAGCAGCAGCTCGCCACCCTGGCAGACATCGCCGCCCGCGAGGGCGTCGAGATGATGCACACCGGCGTCTACTACAACTCGGCCCACTTGCTCGACGCCGTCGCCGACGTCTGCGAGGCCGCCGGGGACGCAGAGCTGGCCGTAAGCTCCCTGCGGAAGCTGGCGCACGGGCTTTCTTCGACCGACAGGACCATTCGCCTCGGCGACCTGCTCGCCAAGACCGGCCGATGGGCCGACGCCGCCGACGAGTATCGAAAGGCCTGGCAGAGCCATCCGCACGACGCGGCGGCGGCCTACCTCGCCGGCATGGCCCTGGACCGCGCCGGAAGCGACGCCGAGGCCGGAAAGCTCATGCACCTGGCCGTCCTCCTCCCCCTCGGCAACGAGTCCAAGCGGTATCGCCTGGCCGAGGCCATGGCCCGCCACGGGCGGAACGCAGAGGCCGATCGGCAGAGGGAGATCATCCTCCGCACCGGCCGATTCGTCTCCTGGGAGGTCGGACAGTGCGTCCGATCCGACCTCTACCGCCGCGCCATCGAGAAAAAGGACTACTTTCGGGCCGCTGCCTGTAAGGAGCGCGGCAGGCTGCCCTGCCTCGAAACGAGCCGGGCCATGGTCCCGGTCACGGCGTACCTCCGGCTGACGAGGCGGGTCCACTTGGCCGCCGCCCGGGGGCACCTGGCTGCCGGGAGCGTCGACCAGGCCGTCGCCGAGGCCGACATCTGCATGAGGGCCCTCCCCGGCGACGTGGACCTCGCCATCGAACTGGCCGAAAAGCTCGATCGGCTGGGGGCGCGCCGACAGGCCGACCGCATCTTCGCCCGCGTCTTCGACCACCTCCGGAAGGCGTGCCGGCGATTCCCCAACGCCGCCGGCCATCACAACCAGACCGCCTGGCTCGCCGCCAGGTGCCGCCGCCGGCTGGATCAGGCCCTCCGCCTCGCCTCCCGGGCCGTCCAGCTAAAACCCGATAACCCCGCCTACATCGACACCCTGGCCGAGGTCCACTTTCAGCGCGGCAGCACGCCCGAGGCCGTCCGGCTGATGAAACGATGCATGCAGCTCCGCCCCACGTACGCCTATTTCCAAGAGCAGCTCAAGCGCTTCCGGGCCGGCGACCCCGCCACCGACCCCGAGAAGCCGTGAGCGCCGGCCCCACGGCGGCGCAAGGGACTACTCAACTTTTCACCATAGTCGGGGCGGCGGGCGAGGTCCGGCGTGGCGCGTGGATTCGGAATAGCGCGGGGAGTTGGCGGCCTGCCAATCCAGCTTGTTGGCCTCGATGATCTTCCCGAGCGTTCGGAGGTTCGTCGGCATGCGGTCCGTGATGGTTTCCTTCGCGAGATTCTCCGCCGTCGATACCTTCATCGTCCTGTCGAACGGCAGATTGCCGCGGTGGACTTGACAAAGAATATCCACCGCCTGCCGGATGCAGTAATCACTCTCCAGGACGCGCCG
>CAZNSB010000124.1:0-11693 GCA_964575155.1 uncultured Planctomycetaceae bacterium
GTCGCCGACACCACGCTGCACTACTACGTGCGGGAGGAGGCCCCGCCCAACGTCAGCGTCGAGTCCAGCCCGTTCAATTACCTGGTGGCGGTGCCGCCGAACGTGAAGTACCCCTCGCCGGTGGGCATCCACTTCCACTGCTGGGGCAACCACCTCCGCGGGGGCTACGGGCACTGGGCCAACGCCGGGAAGGGCGCCATCCTCCTCGCCCCCAACCAGGTGCCGTACGACTGGTGGACGGGCTACCACGAGTCCCGCCGGCCGACGTTCCACCAGGCGATGCCCCGCCCCCGCGAGAAGGACGAATGGAACAAGGGCGTCGTCCGGCCATACACGCAGAACCGCATCCTCTCCTTCTTCGAGTGGGCGTGCACGAAGTGGAAGATCGACCGGGCGCGGACGTTCACGGCCGGCAACTCCATGGGCGGCGCGGGGTCGCTGATGTTCGCGATCCGCCACGGGGACAAGGTGGCGTGGTGCCGCTCCCAGGTGGGCGTGCACGTGCCGGCCCATTCGCCGCACTTCAGGGGCTCCTACGAGCGCGTGTGGGGCAGGCTGGCCTTCGGCGCGAAGTTCGAGGACGGCAGCAGCGTCTGGGACTACTTCAGCGACGACTGGTACCTGCGGAAGTACCCCGAGAGGGAGGTCGGGTACCTGGTTTTCGCCAACGGCAAGAACGACCTGGGCATCGGGTGGAAGCAGGCGGTGGAGTTCTACCGGGCGCTCCAGGAGACGAAGCGCCCGCACCTGTTCGTGTGGCAGATGAAGGGCCACGGCTCCAGCCCCTTCTACCCGAACCCGGCCGGGGCCCGGCGGGTGCGCTCGATGCCGATCGACGTCCGCACCGACCAGTCGCTGCCCGCGTTCAGCCGATGCAGCCTCGACGACGACCCCGGCACCGGCGTCAGGCTGCCTGAGCCCAAGGCCTGGAAGAAGAACCCGCGAGGGAAGATGCTGGTCGACAAGTTCGACGGCGACCCCGAGGGGCAGGTCAACGGCTACCTGTGCTGGGAGACGAAGGGCGTCGTGGACGCCCCCGACCGGTGGGAGATGACCGTCGGCCTGACGCCGCCGGCGCCCGAGCCCGAGTGCACCGTGAACGTCACCCCGCGGCGGTGCCAGAAGTTCAAGCCCAAGCCCGGCGAGACCTTCCGGTGGACCAACGTCAAGCACAGCCGCTTCGCCGGCAGCGTCGAGGGATCCAAGCCCATCCAGTCGGGCCGGATCGCCGCCGACAAGTGGGGCCTGGTGACGCTGGGCGGCGTCACCGTGACCAAGAGCAAGAACCGCATCACGTTGGTGCGGTCGAAGTAGACCGGCGACAGAAGGCCTTCGGGGCGTTCGAAAGCCGAAGGCCCGCGGACCCAACCTGCGGAGGCAGAACGATGAGACGAAGTTGCGTGGCTCTTGCGATCGCCGCGGCGCTGCTTTCGGCGGCGTCGCTTTCGCCGGGCGAGATGGTCGTCCGCCGCTGGGGCCGGGCGCCAAAGGGCCCGCCGGAGCCCAAGCGTCCGGCGGCTGCCCGTGCCAAACCCCCGACGGCCTACGTGGCCGAGACGAAGACGCCGCCGAAGCTGGACGGCAAGCTGGACGACGCCGTGTGGAAAGAGGCCGCCGTCCTGCGTCTGGCGCGGACGCTGGACGGCTCCGGCCCGGCCGCCCAGCCCACCGAGGTCAGGCTGCTGCGGGACGCCAAGGCGCTGTACGTCTCCGCCCGGGCCTTCGAGCCGCAGATGAGCCGCCTCCAGGCACGCCGCCGCGAGCACGACGGGGCGACCTGGAGCGACGACTCCATCGAGATCTTCCTGGGGCTGCGGGGCTCGTATTGCCAGTTCGCGGTCAACGCCGCCGGCAGCACCTACGACGCCAGGGACAAGAACGCCTCCTGGAACGCCGGTGCCGGCTTCAAGGCCGCCACCTTGCGCGGCAAGAGCGAGTGGACAGCGGAGGTGGCCATCCCACTGGCGAAGATAGCCGGGACAGGGAAGCTCCCCCAGGAGTGGACCGCCAACTTCAACCGCAATCGCTACGTCACCGGTTCGCTCCAGGAGTCCTCCTGGTCGCCGACCTACTCCGGAGACAGCCACGTGCCCGCCCGGTTCGGAAAGATGCTGCTGAAGCCCCCGCCCAAGGGTGTGGAAAGCGCGGCGCCGGAGAAGAAAGCGGTGGAGGTGCTCCCGGCGGCCAACGGGGCGGGCGTGGCGCGCTTCGACCTCTCTGGTATTCCCAAGGGGGCGAAGGTGTACCGGGCCGAGCTGCTTGTGTTTCGGACCAGGCAGGTGGACGGGCGGATGGTCGAGGCGATGGTGGACATCAAGATGTATCCGCTGTTTTCGCCCTTCCGGGCCGGCGGGGCCGCGAAGGCCGCCGGCAAGCCGCTGGCGCTGCTCGGGCCGTGGTACGACCGGTTCGACGCGACGGAGGCCGTCCGCAAGTTCGCCGGCAAGCCCACGGCCAGCTTCTTCGTCAAGGCCTGCCCGTTCTGGAGCGCCGAGGCGACCTGCCTGGACATCGCCTACCAGGGCAAGCCCGAAAAGGTCCCGCCGCAGGTGACGGGCGTAAAGGCCTTCCATCGCTCCGGCCAGACGTTCATCATGTGGAAGGAGGTCGAGGACCTGGCGGGAAAGGACGAGATCACCTGGAAGGAACTCCGCGCCATCCGGGACGCCATGGACCGCAAGCGCCGGGTGCGCTACTGCGTCTACCGCAGCAGCAGACGCATCACCGCGGCCACGCTGCACCAGGCCGAGCGGATCGCGGTGGTCAAGCCGCTGTCGTGCTGGAACATCCACGGCCGCAACAAGGAGCGCCCCATCGACCGGTTCATCGCCACGGCCGAGGTGCTCAACTGGCATCAGAACAACCCCTTCGCCGCCGCCACGGTCGAGGGCCAGTACGGCCGGGACTGCCCGATGGACCGGCTGGTGATCGAGGACGGCCAAGCCCCGCTTGCCCGCGGGACGGGTCTGTATGTCCATACCGCCGGGAAGAACGAGAAGGCCTACTACGCGGTCGTGACGCGGATAGACGGCGTGGAGAACACCAAGGACTTCGCCGCGGGCAACGCCCCGTCCAGGCCGGCCAGCGAGACGGTCGCCGAGCCCGCCCCCGTCCTCCAGGGCGAGATGCCGAAGATGCCTTTCTTCAACTACCGCGACCATCGCTACCACTACGTGCGCTGGGTGACGGCGCCGTACTCGAACAAGCCGTACGATTATTACAACTGGTCCGTCGGCGTGCCGCACGAGGTGGCGAAGGAAAAGGCAAAGAACGTGCCGATGGAGCTGAACTTCCACCGCGACGGGTATTCCTACTGGCGGACGCCCTACCGCATCGAGCCCGGCAGCATCGTGCTCGCGCCGCACGACTTTCCGGTGAAGTCGTGGTGGTACGGGTACCACGAGAGCCTGGGCAGGCTGCGTTCGTGGAAGACCGGGATGGTGCACAACTACACGGAGAAGCGGCTGCTGTGGTTCATTGATTGGGCGGCGAAGAGGTGGCCGGTGGACCGCAGCCGCATCCTGGTCACCGGCTGCGCGGGCGGCGCGTCGGCCGGCGGCGCGCTGCACCTGGGAATCCGGTATCCGGACGTCTTCAACCTGGTCATTTCCGGCCACGGCGAGCCGGTCTACCGCGCCCAGGGCAGACGTGCCGACCAAGTGGAGCGGATATGGGGGAAGGAGCAGTGGGCCCTCAAGGCCGAGGGCGGCAAACCCGTCTTCGACGAGCTCGACCTGGTCAGCCACGTCGAGAAGCTGCCGCGGAAGACAGACCTGCCGTTCCTCTCGGTGAGCGGGCGCACGGCATCGGCCTTGAAACTCTGCGAGATCTATCTGATCAAAGGCTGGCCCGTTGCGGGCAGTTTCGCCTGGGGCGGGACCCGTTACCTGATAGTCTCTGCCGGGGACACCTCCCCGTCCGTCGTCCGCCTCGACGTCCGCAAGGACCGGCCGATGCTGGCGGCGCGGACCGCCTCAGCGCTGGACATCGTCAGGAAATCGGGCAAGAACACGACGCTGCACCCGCTGGTGTGGGAGGCCGGCGGCGTCGTGGACGAGCCGGACCGCTGCGCGTTCACCTTCCCGGGCGGCGGCGGGGACGTGGCCATAACCATACGGCGGCTCCAGAAGCTCAAGGTCGTTGCCGGCAAGAGCTACGCGTACGAACTGAAGTTCCTCAAGCCGCGGGACCCCAGGTCGCGGGCCAAGACCCCTGAGCCGATCTCCGGGGCGGTTACCGTCGGCAAGGACGGCGTGCTGACGATCCCGGCGGGCAACCTGCCGCGCTGGAAGTGCCGGCTGACGGTGACGGCCAAGTAAGGTCGGAAACAAGAGATCAAAGGAGAAACTCCGATGAGAACCTCGGACGTCAAGACCGTCTTGGCCGCGCTCGCCCTCGCCGCTGCCGTGGGCGCTCCCGCGCAGGCCAAGCCCACCGTCGAGCGCTGGTGCGCCGCGGGAATCAAAGGCGCCCACGCGGGTACGCTGAAGGTCCAACAGGCACAGGGATACGTGCGCCTGACGTTCGACCTGTCGGCAATCCCGAAGGGATCGGGCATACACGGCGCCTGGCTGTACCACAAGGCGAACATAGGACAGCCGACGGACCCCATCATGATCTACCGGGTCACGTCCGCCGAGGGCCAGACGCTCAAGCACGACGGCAAGAGGCTGAAGCTCGACCCGCCGTGGTACAACCGCTGGGTCGCCACCGAGGCCGTGCGGGGCTGGGTGAAGAAGCCCGGGTCAAATCTCGGGTTTGCGGTCGCCCCGTTCTCGAGGTTCAGCCAGCAGAAGATGGCCCTGCGGGTCTTCTACGACGGGCCGGCGAAGAACGTCCCGCCCCAGGTGCAGGGGGTGCGCGTGGCCCACCGCGACGGGCAGACGTTCATCGTCTGGAAGGAGCACCCGGCCTACCGGCCCGCCCCGGAGAAGAGGATATGGGTGGAGAACTATCCCGGCGGCAAGCTGGCGGACGGCCCGGGGCAGGGAGCGCACGGCCTGCCCTACCATCCGGCCATCATATTGAAGACCCTGCGCGACCTCCAGGGCCTGATCGTGCGGACCACGCCGACGGACCGGCGTCTCGAGCCGATGCGGCGGACACGCGAGGTGCCGGCGGTGACCTACCGCATATACCGCCATACGAAGCGGATTACCGCCTCCAACGTCCACAAGGCCGAGTTCATCACCGAGGTCGGCCCCCTGAGCGGATACGATCAGAACGTCCATACGATCCACTATGAGGGCGAGTATCATAACCAGCGCGAGGAGCCGAAGTCGATCATGCCCGTCTACTGCATCGACAAGGGCAAGCCGCTCAATCACGACGAGGGGCTGTATGTTCACACCACGAAGAAAGCGGGGAAGTCCTATTACGCCGTGACCATGGCGCTGGCGGGGACGGAGAACGTCTGGCAGTTCTCACCCGCCAACAGCCCCGCCGAACCGACAGGGGAAAGTCCAAAGCCACCGAAGCCCGTGCTTCAGTGGATCCAGAAGGCTCGGTACAGGGCTGTTGACAACTACTGGTACCAGTACTGGGCGGCCCCGCCGCACGTCAATCTGCCGAACAAACGCCTTCGGGTGATCGTCGGATTACCCCAAAAAGGCAAAGGCCCCAGACCGCTTGCAGTCGTCGGACTCAATGATGATGCCTTCAATACTCTCGCCATGATGAAGCAGCCCAACCCCGCCTACGTCACCCTTGGTATTGAGAACCAGATAACGTGGATGCCGCAGCTCTGCTACAACGAGGGGCGCGGCACGCTGCGGGCCATGCGCGAGTGCAAGGCCGACTTCTACAGCGAACGATTCGTCGCGGACATGATCAAGTGGGCCAGGAAGAACTACGAGGTCGATGCTTCCAAGATACGCGGCGGGGGACTCTACTTCGGCCTGCGGCATCCGGAGTTGTTCAAGAAGATCCTCTGCCTGGGCTACACCACGACCTACGACTACCGGTGGGCGCCGGGCAGCCCGGCGTCGGTCGTCGGGCCCAAGGGAGTCAAGACCACCGACGGCGACGACGCCTGGGCGATGTTCAGCGTGGCCGGGTTCGTGCTGAAAGACCCCGGCCGAGATATCCCCTTCTTCATCTTCTCGTCGGGGACCGGCAAGGACGGCGGGCACACCAGCGAGTTCGGCTGGCAGGACGATCCCCGCGGCTGGGGGGTGCTCCAGAAGGCGCGCCAGCCCTTCATTGCCACCTGGAGCTGCGGGGGCAACCCCGGCCCGGCCGGGCGCCAACTGGGCAAGGTCAACTGGGACCTCAGCATTCCGGCGTTTTCCAACTGCTCGCTCGACAACAACCCCGGCAACGGCGAGGCCGCCGACGGGGACTACTACGGGCAGATCAACGGCTGGCTGCTGTGGGGCAGCGACGACCTCGTCGACGAGAAGGACCGATGGGAGATGACCGTGTGGGTGCTGCCGTCCTGCCCGCAGGATGCATGCACCGTGGACGTCACCCCCCGGCACTGCAAGAACTTCAAGCCCAAGCCCGGGCGGAAGTTCCGGTGGACCAACACCCCCGCCGCCCAGAAGACCGCGATCCAGTCCGGCACGGTCTCCGCCGATCAGTGGGGGCTGGTCACCCTCCAGGGCGTCCGGGTCGGAAAGGGCAAGAACCGCCTCGTGATCCGGGCGCAGTAGCGGGCGGCACGCGGAGGCCTCCCGGGCCCGCGCATGAGGAGCCGACGATTGGGACAGCGCTATAGGTGCTCCATCGCCGAGACCGCCATCGCCGAATCGGCGGGCGTGAGGCTCTACGACCTGCACACCGACCCCCAGGCCATGGTCGCCGCCGCCGAGGCCGGTGCCGACATCGCCGCCCGGCTGGGGCTGGATGCCCCCCGGCCGCGCATCGCCGGATGCGCCTATCCGCACGTCTCCACGATCGGCTGCGAGGTCAAGATCACCAGCGACTCCGTCGAGCCGTGGGTCCTCCCCTGCATCGCCGCCCCCGAGGACATCGACGGCCTCCGCGAGCCCGACGACTACCTCGCCGCCGGCATCGTGCCGCAGCGGCTGGCGCTGCTGGATCGGCTGAAGGCCCTCCGGCCGGACTGCTCCGAGCACATCGGCCACGACTACGAAGGCCCGGTCACCACCGCCGTGCTCATGATGGGGCAGGACTTCTTCATGCTCCCCTACGACGATCCGGCTCGGGCGCACAGGCTGCTGACGTTCGTCACCCGAAGCGCCGTCCGGTATGCCCGCGTCCTGCGCGCCCACCAGCACCGCACGGTCGCCGGGGGCTGGCAGGGGCTCTGCGACGACTTCGCCGGCATCTTCCCGCCCCGCGAGTTCGCCGAGTTCGTCGTGCCCTACTGGAACATGATGTACGAAGGCCTCCAGGCCGAGCATCGCTCCTGTCACAGCGAGCTGCTCCGCGAGGAGCACCTGCGGTTCCTCGCCGACGTCGCCCTCGAGGAGTACGACCCTTCCGTGGACCAGTACCTCACCCCGGAGGCCCTGAAGCGTTCCTGCCCGTGCGCGTTCACGCTGCGGATGTGGCCGGCGGAGGTCCGCGACCACTCCGCCTCCGAGCTGGTGGCGATGTACCGCCGCCGGGCGGCGTTTGAGCCCACGATCATCACCTTCGCCCTGAGCTATCTCCAGGAGGAGCCGAAGATCGCCGCCCTCCTGGACGCCGCCGGGGAGCTGGCGTAGGGGACGAGCCTCTCCGCTCGCCGGGCGAGGGCGGGCGGCTCAGGATTCCGCCAGGGCCTGTTCGAGGCGGTCGTAGACGCTGAACAGCTTCGTCAGCCGGGTCGTTTCCAGCAGCTCCCGCACCTGGTCGGTGGGGTTGACCAGCCTGATCTGCCCGTGGTGGTGGCGGCACTTCAGGTGCCCGGAGATGATCGCCCCCAGCCCCAGCGAGCAGATGAAGTCCATCTCGCCGAGATCGAGGACGATCACCGGGTGCCGCTCGCCGGCGAGCTTCTCCAGCCGATCGCGAAGCTGGTCCGCCTCGGAAAGCGAGACGGATCCGGCCACCTTCACCACGGCCGCGCCGCCCTGCCTGGTCACCTTCAGTTGAAGCGGCTTGTTGTCCGATGTCGTCATGGCGCCACTGTCCCAGTCGCGATGCCCGATCTCACGGGCCCTCGCCTGGTCCTCTGCGCTGCGTGGTTTCCGGCCTGCGTTTGACCATGCGGACCTGGTTGCCGCGATCGTTATAGACCACGTCGTCCATGTAGGAGCGCATGAGCATGATGCCTCGCCCGCCGGGCTTTTCCAGGTTCTCGTCCGCCGTCGGGTCGGGCAGGGACTTCGAGTCGAAGCCCTCGCCCTCGTCGGCGACGGTGATGGCGGTGGCCTCGGGGGCGACCTCTGCCGAAACGGTGATCCGCTTGTTGGGGTCGTACTTGTTGCCGTGCTTGATGGCGTTGGAGAGGGCCTCCTCCAGCGCCAGGCGGACGGCGAAGAGCACGCTCTTCCCGCAGCCGGTGGTCCGGACCCGCGCCAGCAGCTCTTCAGCCACTTTCCGCGCGGCCTTCAAATCGGTGGGGATGACTTTCCTTTCGACCATCAGGGCCGGCCCGGGAGGTTACGGCGACGCCAGGTCGCTGATCGCCTCATCGCGCGTTCCACAAATCCGGAAGACCTCGTTGAGTCGGGTAATCACGAACACCTCGTAGATGGACGGGCGGATGTTACAGAGCCGAAACTGCCCGCGCTTTTCACGAATCCGCTTGTGCAGCGTGATCAGCATGCCCAGCGCCCCGCTGGACATGTGGGAGACGTTGACGAAGTCCACCACCAGCCTGGGGGCCTCGGCCTGGTCCACCAGCCGGTAGAGCTTCTCGGCGATCTGGGAGATGGTGGCCTCGTCCAGGATCTTCCTGTCCGCCAGTTCGACGATCGCCACGCCGCCGGCGCGCGTCGTCTTCAGCCGGGGCACCTGACCTTCCATCCGATCACTCCTTCCAAGCCTCTGACGCTCATGCGGCATGATAGGAGCTGTGCCGCCGGCGTGTCAAGAGGGCCTTCCCGCACCCCCCGGCGCTGCCGGGCGGTCAGCGGGGCGGGTACGCCTGCAACTCCGTGACGTACGCGGCGTGCCAGAAGCTCAGTCGGCGGCATCGGCTGCGGATGCCGTCCGCGCGGAGGTAGCGGGCCCTGACGGGCTTGACCTTCACGTCGAAGCGGCGGGCCTTCTTCAGGCCGGCCCTTTCCAGGATCGGCGTCCACGCCTTGCCGTCGGGCGAGGCACAGATGCGGAAGGCCTCCTGCCAGACCGCCCCCTCGCCGCAGCCGGGCCAGTGCGTGTCGTACAGAATCCGCCCCACGCTCTCCTCGCCGCCGAGGTCGATCTGGAGCCACTGTTCGGCCATTCTCCCGGCGGCCAGGGAGCGGATGCTCATGGCGTGGTCGGAGACCCAGTCGAACTTGTGCGGTCTCTCGGCCGCCGCCAGCCAGCAGGTCTCGGTCGAGCCGTCGGCGGCGGCGGCGGGCGGGTGATCGAGGGGCCGATAGATGACGCCCTCCTGGCTGGAGGCGGTGACTTCCCGGACCGGCAGGCCCGCGGGCACCCGGTCCGGCCGGGCCTGCTCGAGCCTGCGAAAGAACCGGATCTTTGCCCTGACCATCGATTGGATCTTGGCTCGGTCCGTGTCCGTGGCCCGGCCGGCGGCGTGCAGGCGCGCCATCTGCACTTCCAGCAGTCTGGGGAAGTAGTAGTGCTGCCACAGGCGGATGTGGCGGGGGTCGCCGGGCAGGTCGGTGGCGGGCAGCAGGCCCCAGTACATCCGGGCGCGGCGGGCCAGGATGATATCGACGGCCTCCGCCGTCCGCCCCAGGTTGTGGTCGGGCACCCAGAAGACCACCGTGTTGGACCACTGCCGGGAGTCCATGGCGTCTTCGTTGAAGGCGCCCTTCTTGCGGTCGAACTCGCCGATGATCTTGGCGTCGAGGTACGCCTCGGCCAGCGGGTCTGAAGGCCGGTGCATGAAGCACAGCAGCTTCGGGAAGCGCCGCTTCTGCTGGCGGAGGAAGTCCAGCATCTGCTCGCGGGTCCACCCGCGGGTGGGGGCGTCGTGATAGACCCCGTCGATGCGGCAAGCCTTCACCAGCTCGCCGATCCGGCGGAGGTAGCTCTCCGGGGAGCCCCGGCGGCCCAGCTCGCCGTTGACCAGGTACAGCATGACCTTCGCGCCGAGCTTGTGGACCTCGGCGACGACGCGCTTCAGGGCCTTTTCGTCGGTGGGCCGGAACGGCCGCGTGGCGTCGTACCGGTCGGTCTGCCAGACGGCCCCGCCCCAGACGATGAACAGGTTCACGCCGCGCTTGGCGTTCTCGGCGATGACGTGCTTCGTGCCGCGCAGCCCCCACAGCGTGCTGCCCAACTCGGCCGGGCGAAGGGCGAAGTAGGCCTCCCAGTCGAAGGCCCTCGGCGGCATGACGGCGAAGGCGGGCGCGTCGGTGTGGCGAATCATCCCGCCGGCGCCGTCGAACCACCCGTGGACCTCGCGGTCGAAGCCGTACAGCCCGCGACGCCGCGTGGACAGGTCCCGCCGCCGCGCCTTGGCCGGCGAGACCGAAAGCTTCACGCGCTCCCCCTCCACGCCATGGAAGCGGATGTACGAATCGTTGCGGATGACGATGCTGGCGGCGCCGGCGCGGAGCACGCACTCGGCGTCGCTGGCGGAGGAAACCTTCAGCTCGGCCAACCTCAGCACCGCCGGATCAACCCGGATCGTGCCGACCCTGCGCTTCGCGCCGATCCGCTGGTGGCACTGGACCCGGTTCGCCTTGACCTCGAAGACGTACCGCGCGCCGGTGGTGACGACGCTGATTTCCGGCGGCGCCGTCGCCACGGCTTCGACCTTCATCCCGGCGATGCCCTCTCCGGTCGGCCTGATGATCGCCTCGGCCCCGCCCGCCGGCGAAGACGCCAGCGCCGGCAACGCAGCCAGGGCCAGGGCCGTCAGTGTGGCTCTGGTCTTCATCTTTGCCCGATCGTGGAACACGGCTTTCGGCTGAGACGATCTTCCGGCGCGCCCGCCGCCTGCGCCGCGACCACCCCCCCGGCGGAAGTCAGCAACGATTTTCTCATGAACGCCCGGCGAGTCATTTCGTCCGGCATGGGTGCTCTCCCTGGCGACCTCCGCACCGGCCGCCCGAGCCCCGGCGGCGTCACGTCGCCGCCAGGATGATGTTGAGGACGACGCTGGCGCCCAGGGCGGCCAGCAGGACGTAGAGGAGGGCGGGGTTGGTGTACCACGGGGCGCGGATGATCTGGGTGTCGTCGGCGGAGCGGTCCTCGTCGGCCAGGGCGGAGAGGGTCTTGGCGTCGAGGGCCTTGTGGACCATGGGGGGGGGCTCGCCGTTGGCGACGGCCTCCAGGTCGATCAGCAGGTCCTTGGTGGCGGCGTAGCGCTCCTCGCGGCGTTTGGCCATCATCGCCTCGACGACCTCCCCCAGCCCCACCGACAGCTCGGGGTTGATGTGGTCGGGCGGGACCAGCGGGTCCTTGAGGTGCCGGTGCATCACCGCCGCCGGGGTGGGCGCCTCGAAGGGCACCTGCCCGGCGACCATGTGGTACAGCGTCGCCCCCAGCCCGTAGATGTCGGCGCGGAAGTCGATGTCCAGCTCCCCGCGGATCTGCTCGGGGGAGATGTAGTAGGGGGGGCCGTAAGCCTTACCGGCCTCGGCCTGGGCGGCCTGCTCGGCGGCGGCCAGGCGGGC
>CAZNSB010000125.1:0-11604 GCA_964575155.1 uncultured Planctomycetaceae bacterium
TGACGACGTCCTCGGCCTGGAGGTTCGTGAGGGCGTCGACGTCGTCGGAAAGCGACTTGTCGAGGAAGCCGAAGGAGCTGCCGGTCATGTACGAGGCGTAGATGGCCTTCGGGTCCAGCCCGCCGGACTCATCGACGCCCGTCGTCAGCGGATCGTCGTCATCCACGCTGAACAGCAGCGTCAGCACCGACCCCCCGCCGGCGACCTGGGTCCAGACGAACTCGAAGGCGTCGATGTCGGCGTCCTCGTCCAGCCCGAGGTGGACGGTCTCGTCCACGACCTGCACCGGCGCCCCGCCCGCGCCGGGCGTCCACACTTCATAGATGCCGCCGGGGTCGAGGCCCATGTTGGCCTCGTGATCCGCCGTGAACAGCCAGTACCCCGGCCCGGTGGTTCCCGGGACGTCGGCGACGGCATCGAGGGAATCCACGTCGTCATCGTCTTCTTCGCTGTTGTCGGGGTTCGGGGTCAGGCTGGGATGCACCCCGACCTCGTCGCTTGCGGGAGCCAGCCCGGTGATGACGTACCCGCCCGCCACGGGGGCCACGGTCACGCTGACCAGCTCGTCGGCGCCGACGGTGGTGCCATACGTCGCTCCGATCGGGGAAGGGGCGGTGACGGGCACGTCCCCTGCCGGCCAGCCCGGCCCCCGGTCGTCGTCGAACGAAACGAGCAGGTCGCCCGCCGGGAACACGGCCGTGGACGGGAAGGCGGCGATCGGCCCGGTCAGGGGCACGTCCGGCTCGACGTACCGTCCCAGGGAGAAGTCGAGCTGGTCGTGCCCGTCCAGGTCGAAGTAGTATGGATACTCCGAGGTGTCGCCTTCCCCCACCGGCACTGCCGTGGCAGGAGGAACGGCCGTATCCGGCGGGTCCGGATCGGGATCGACGCCGAAGATGAACTCGTCGTCCTTGAACCCGTCGCGTCCGCCGGGGACCGCCGGCGGGGTCACCGCGCCGCTGGTGCTGGCATACACGTCGCCGGGGTCGAAGCCCTCGTCGCCGTCGGCGTTCGGGTCACTCAGCTCCGTGTCGGAGCCAATGTCGACGGAGAACTCGATCGTGAACGCTCCCCCTGACTGCCCCAGCGCCCCGTCGCCAAGGACGGCGTCCAGCAGCAGCCTCGGCTCAAGGGCCTCAAGAACAGGGCGCATTTCCGACTGGCTGGGACGTTCCCCATGCATGGCGGTCTCCTTGGTTCGGCATCGCCTTCCGGTAGAAAGTGGTGACACACTCGGCAGGATGGGGCAGACACAACTCCTCGGCCCCCGAACCCGCCTGCTGTTGCTGTCGCGTAGACTACGGGACCCTTCCCGTGCTTGTCAAGGAAATAATGTAGACGAAGGGGACCCGCGACCAGCCCGGGCGCTGACCGACGTCCCGGCCGGCAAGGCCTTGGCGACAGGTTATCGGGCTGCGGGCCGACCCGCCCCAAGCTGCCCCGGAGCGTCACTTTTTGGCCGCCGGCGGCGACTCCAGGAAAGCCGGCACCTTGAACCTCACTGCCAGCTCAGCGGTCTCATTCTCCTCGATCTCGACGGGGAACAGGCTCTGTTCCGGCTCGTAGTCGGGGTGCCAGACCTGGACGGTCCAGGTTCCCACGGGGATCGCGGCCAGCGAGAAGAGCCCGTCCCTCCGGTAGCCTGCCCGCGAGACGGTGACGTAGGGGTTGTCGGTGACGACCAGATACGCCTTCAGCCACGGGTGCCGGCGCCCGCGGGCCATGTAGAAGCCCGTCTGCCGGATGGGCGGCGACTGGTCGGGCTTGATCTTCCTGTCAAAGGCGTGCCCCCGGAACTGGGCCTTGTCGCCGGGCAGCTCAGCCTCATAGAGGGTCCTGCCGGAGGCCAGCTCGGTCAGTGCGATCCGGCAGGGGAACCTGTCGAAGTTCTTGAACTGGACGCGGTCCTTCACGGGCCCGACCTGGACGCCATAGAAGTGCCCGCTGTGCTCCCCGAAATACCCGCGCAGGACGCCGGTGGAGACGGAGAAGATCGCCCGCCTCAGCGGCGGGCGGGGACCGGCCTTGATGCCCCGGAAGACGATCGCCGCCCCGGACACGCCCACCCGCCCGGCGTAGTTGCTCGTCCCCAGCCTCAGCGGCACCCGCAGCCGGGCCTGCTCGTAGTAACGCACCTCCCCGGGCCTCGGGTCCCGGACGGCCGTCGGGCCCTTGACCAGGTCCACCGGCCCGGGCGCCGGCAGCCTGACCTTGCCGGCGGCGGGCACGAAGCAAAAGCCCCGCAGCGAGCCGATCGGCATGTTCGTCTGCTGCTCGTAGAGGGGCTTGGCGTACTTGGCCAGGACGGTGGTGTCGGTGACCAGCACGTCCGCCTGGGCGGGGTCAACCTCTTCCTCGGCGGGGACCTCGGGCATCCTGGAGGCCCGCTCGCCCTCGGCGGGGGCGTCGTCGCCGCCGGCGGAGGGGGCCTCTTCCGCCCGCCGGCACCCGCTGGCCAAAGGCCCCGCCGCGCCCGCAAGCAGCCCCATCAGCACCACGGCGCCGAGGCGATTGGGACAGGAGTCCGGGCGGATCATGACGCCCCTCCCGCCGCCGGCGGGCTGGCCTGCTTCGCCGCCGGCGCCCGAAGCTCAGGGGGCGGGCGGAACTCCACGCCAATCTCCGTCGTCTCGTCCTCGACGATCGTGAAGGAGAGGGTCTTCTTGACGGGCTGGAGGGTCGGGTGCCACACCTCGGCCGACCAACTGCCCACCGGGATGCCGGCCATCGTGAACGTCCCGCCCCGGTCGTCGTTGGCCAGGGGCACCACGTACGGGTTGTCCACCACCCAGATCCATTTCTTCTGCCACGGGTGGCGCCTGCACTGCACGCAGTAGAGCCCCATCTGCTTGATGGGGGTGGTCTGGGTCGGCCGGACCCGCCCGCCGCTGAAGACGATGTTGTGCGTGGTCCGCTTGTCGGTCTTCCTGCCCACGGGCGCCTCCCAGATAACCTTGTCGTCGGCGGCCCGCCGGAGCGCCATGTGGGCGGGGTACTCGTCGTAGTTGGCCACCTGGATGCGGTCCTTGAAGGGGCTGAATCCGACGTTGAAGGCGGTGCCGAAATACGGCCGGCCGATCGTGAACCGCCCTCCCCACGCCGACAGCAGCAGCCGAGACAGCGGCGGGCGGAGGCCCGCCTTGATCCCCCGGACCATCAGCGCCGCGCCCGTCACGTGGTGCCGCCGCGTCTTGCGGTTGTATTGAATGCACCCCGATCGGGGGCGCAGGCCCTTGCGGTAGTAGTCCACCTCCCCCCCCAGCGGGTCGGGAATCGCGTGCGGCCCTTTCTGCGGATCGACGGGGGGCAGGGTGGGCAGCTCGGCGCGGCCGGTCAGGTTCACGAAGAACAGGCCCCGCAGCGTCCCGGCGGGCATGTCCTTCTGTTGGTACAGAGGCCTGGCGTACTTCTTCTGCACCGTGGTGTCGCGGATGAGCACGTCGGCGGCGCCGGGGCGGGTCTGTTCGTCGGCGGGGACATCCGGCATCGTCCGGGCGTGCCGGGGCTCGGCGGACTGTCCGTCGGTCCGGGGGGAAGGAGGCCCGCTCGCCCGCTCGCACCCAGTGAGGGCCGCCACCGCCGCCACCCAGCCGGCCGCCGGCAGGACCAACCGCCTCTTGCAGGCATGACGATGCATCGTCGTCCTTCCCTCCGGCGCGTCCGCGGCTACGGGCTGCCGCCCATCGCGATCAGCCGAAGCATCGAACAGACAACGGGCAGCCTCACCTCGAAGATGCGGTTCCGCCGCCCGTGGGAATCGGCGAAGTCGACGTACCCGAAGCGGACCTCCTGTCCGGGCATGGCCTCCACGACGCCCTGGACCGTCCGCCCGAGGCCCGCCTGCGTGTCGATGTATCCCCGGAACACGCCGCGGTTCTTCCCGGTCTCCTCCAGCAGGAAGATCTCCACGTCGTTCTCGCCGCCGGGGACCTCGGCGCTGAGAAGCACGTGGTCGCGGGCGGTGACGCTGACGTTGCGGTCCGGGTCGATCACGGTCAGGAGGTAGGAATGGCCCGGCACGATGCAGGTGCTCACGGTGCCGGCGTCGTCGGCGTCCTGGAGGAGGATGCGCGGGTCCGTCCCCAGCAGCAGCAGGTCGCCCCAGGTGTCGGGGTTGTCCGGCTTGCCGGCCGGCGACCAGGCCTGCCCCACGAACTTGGTCCAGCTTCGGGACTGGCGCCCGGTCGCCACCCGGCAGTCGAACCCGACGTACCAACCCGGGGCGAACACGGGGACCTTGAACAGGGTTCGCGGAATGAACGCCTCCACCGTATACCCGCTGTACCGGCCCTTGGGCCCGCGCGTCACGGAGGTCACGCGATACGGCCCGGTGCCGTCGGGCCCCATGGACCGCGGCGGCTGCTCGACGAACATCTTGTTGCTGGACTTCACCCCGCGGTACTCCTTTGTGGTCGCGTCGCGCTGGGAGGCGATGGCGCGCTCGATGCCCGGGGTGTTCTCCTCGAGTTCCGTCCCCCGCGGAAAGATCGCGAATTCCTGGGTGTGCGGCTCGCCGCGGTTCGTGTTCCGCGCGTCCAGCGTGTCGAAGAACAGCCGGAGGTAGTCCCCCATCCACGGGCTCAGCCCGCCGTGCCCGAACGCCGGCCAGATGAACTCCTCCTCATCCCTCACCTGGTAGGCAAAGAAGAACCCCTGGTAGCTCCAGGCGGCGTACACCATGATCGGCGCCTCGCCTTTCTTCAGGCTGTGCCGCCCGCGCCCCAGCACCAGCGGGCGGATCCGGCCCCAGTCCGACAGCTCCCCGTCCAGCCGAGGGAACTTGCTGAGGAACGGAATGGCCTCGAAGCGCCGGCACTTGAAGTCCGGCCTGACCTTCCCCGCCCCGACCTGGGTCTCAAACCCCCACCCCGTCGGGCGGGGGGCCCAAAGCGGCGACGCCAGCCGCAATGACGAATGGGGTCGCGCCCGCGTCACGAACCCGGGCAACGCCCCGGCCTGCACCGGCACCAGCGTCGTCCCGTGCCCCTTCGCCCCGCCGGTGAGCAGCGCCACCAGGGCGGCGGAGACGTCCGGGACGCCCTCGGCGGTCAGGGCGGCCAGGTCCTGCCCCCGCCCCTCCTTGGCGCGCTTGCGGGCGTCGAGCTTCTCCCTGACCTTGTCGGCATAGTCGACGCCCTCGGCGAAGTCCCGCCAGCTCCGCATCAGGATGTCCCCGGTCAGCGCCAGCGCCAGGATCTTCTCGGTGAGGGTCTCGACGGACTTGGTGAAATGCCTTCTCAGCAGCTCGCGGCGTTTGTCGGCGTAGGCCTTCAGCTCCGGCCGGGCCGACAGCAGCTTCGCCAGCAGCGCCTCCTCTTCCCGGATGTCCTTCGCGTCGGGCCAGCGCCGGGGCTCGCTGGTGACCTTGCTGCGGTAGGAGCGAAACGGGTACGGCGAATCGAAAACCCGCCTGTCCCATTCCTTCTTGGGAAAGACCTTCAGCACGTCGCGCCGCAGCAGCGGGACCATCTTCTCCACGAAGTCCCGCCGGAGCTGGTCGATCCCCTTCCTGCTGACGATGATCCCCTTCTGGAACTCGTCCTCGGCCATTTCCTGGACCAGCGGCGTCAGGGCGTCCATCAGGGATGTCACCCAGCGGTCGTGCAGCGCTACGCGCAGCCGGCTGCGCAGCACCTGCGACCGGACCACGGCGTTGACGGTCCGGTACGGGGAGGCGTACCGGAGATCCCTGGTCCATCCGCGGCCCTCGCGGGAGACGACCAGCTTCCCGCCCGTTCTCACGACCGCCGCGATGGCCTCCACGCACGCCTTCTGCGCCGCCGCCAGCTCGCCGCCGCGCTTGCCCGCCTGCCCCGCCCGGTGGTACGCCCCCGCCGAGGAAAGGGCCGCCTGCCACAAACCGTCCAGCTCCTTGGCGAGGCGGGCGGGCCCGGCCGGCTCGTGCGGGTAGAACTCGGCCAGGACCCCGTCGCTCATGTTGCAGGAATTCACGCCCGTCGGCGTCTCGTGCTTGTCCACCCCGCCGTAGATGCACGACCGCCACGACGGGCTCGGATACGTGCCCGGATGGTGCCCCTGGAAGATGTGGTTCAACGTCCTCCAGATGTAAGCCGCCTGCTCCCGGCTCGGCCCGGGCCAGGCCGGATGCCTCTTGGACTTCCTCTCGCCCGTCTTCGGGTCCCGGTACCTCACGCTGGGCCCCTTGAGAAGGGCGTCCAGGCCCTTCAGCTTGCCGGTGAGGTATCCGTTCGACCGAAGGTCGCTCCAGGCGGGGTACCGGCTCCACCCGGTGTAGGTTCCGGCGTAGATCCGGCTCCACATCCTCGCGTCCCACCGGCTGGAGAACAGCTTGTACCGGAGGTTTCTCACCAGGTTCGTGGAGATGCGCGTCAGGTACCACTGGGTGGTGCTGACCTTGGCGATCTCCACCTGGTGTTTCTTGCGGTATTCCCGGCGCCAGACGACCGCCTCGGCATGGGCCTTTTCCTGGAACTGCTTGTGCAGGGCGCGGATTTCATCTTCCGAGAGCCTGCCCTCGGCGATGTTCCTGGCGGCCTCGGCCAGCTCGTCCTGGAGCGTGGCGGCGATGTGGTCGCTGAGCTCTTTCTGGAGCTTGACGTCCAGCAGGTCGCCGGTGATCTTCCGCACGTCCGAGGTGAGCGCCTCGGCGAACGTCTCGCTGACCACCGCCTCCGGGTCCGGCGGCGGCGGGGGCATGGTGATCCGCGTCTTCAGCTCCCGGGAGACTTCCCGCGCCCGCTCCTTCTGGAGCACCCTCCGGAGGTAGGCGGCGCGCCCGACGGCGATGTCTCCCGGGCGAAGGCGGCGGGTGGGCAACAGGAAAGGCGTGGCCCCCGCGTAGGCGAGGATGGACAGGACGATCACGGCGGGCAGGAGCATCCCGCCCCGCCTCCGCTGGAAGAGGTCTCCAAGCGACGCAACGGCGGCCCGCCGCTGTCCGGGCGGGACCCGCCGCCACTTCCGGCGCCACGGGCGCCGCGGGATTTCGGGCTCGGGGCTCATTTCCTCGCGTCGGCCATGTTCTTCCTGATCTCCGCCGGCGTCAGCGGGCGGGCGTAGATGTGAAACTCGTCGCGCTGGGTCCCGTTCCACGCCCCGTCGTACCCGTGCAGCGGGGTGAAGATGTCGTTGCGGTGGGTGGCGTCATTCCAGGGCGATCCCCGCCATTCGGTGTCGCCGTGCCCGCCGGCGACCACGGGCTTGCCGTTGCAGTGCAGCTTGCCGCTGGCGAGCTTTCCGTCCAGGTAGACCTCCAGCCGGCGGGCGCGGGCGTCCCACAGCACCCCCACGTGCCGCCACCGCGCCGCCCACTCGAACGGCGCCTGCACGTGGTAAATCCGCCCGCCCATGCACTGGTACAGCGCCTCCAGGTACCCGTCCTTGTCCTTCCACCGCCGATACCGGCGCAGGGCAATCCCGCTCTGGGAGCTGGCGATCTTCTGCGGCTTGACGAAGTACCCGAAGAGGCCCTCTCCCCGGCTGCCGACCATCGCGGTGGCGCCCACTTTCCAGGTATCCGCCCGCCGGGGGACGTAGCCGTTCTCGTTGGCCTTTCTGGGCTCCCTGCGGACCCAGCAGAGGACGGTGCCCCGGCGGTGATCGATGTTCTTGAAGGAGGCGAACGCGGTGCCCGATTCGCTCGCGCTGGTGTGCCCGGGCATGCACATGCCCTTCACGCCGATCACCGGCGGCGGATACGTCGCCGCGCCCCAGAACCCCTTGCTTCCGGCGGCCAGGTCGAGCCCGGCCCCCAGCCCGCCCTTCTTGTCGCCGCAGGACCAGTACGCCAGCAGCCCCTGCCCGTTGACCCCAGACGCCGCCAGGTGCTTCTCGTCGCGGTACACCCGCGTCCCCGGGTACGGGGTCTCGAAGATCGTCTTCGCCCCCCCCAGCCGGACCACCGGCCGAACCCACACCGGGTCCTTGCCCCACTGGTTGTTGCGGATCGTAAAGGTCAGCGTCCGGACGTCGTTTTGCTTCAGCTCGAAGGGCTGCTCGGCGGGCACAGCGGCCATTCCCGCCGGCAGCTTGAACGTCACCACCCCCTTGCACGGGCCGGCCTTGTGGGCGAGGAACCGGCTGCGGTTGTCCACGTGGACGAGGAAGTCCTGCCTCCGGCCCTTGGCCAGGGGGAACCGGTTGTAAGGGTCCTGCCGGAGCGCCACCAGCGGGGCGACGACGATCTCGAAGCCCTCCAGGAAGACGCGCCGGCGCCCGCCGACCGTCGCCGTCACCTTCGCCAGGATGGGCGTCAGCCCGAAGCGGGCCCCGCTGAGGGTGCGGACGACGGCCTTGATCTTGTGCTCGCCGGCGGGCGGGAGGGTGAAGGGCGTGTCCGTCCCGCCGGTGACGGTCATGCCCTCTGCGCCCGAGATGCCCGCATCCCCCACCCATTCCAGCCGACCGTCGGCCAGCGGCTCGCCCGACGTGTTCCGGACGGTCAGCGTCACCGGCATGCGGTCGGGAACGGTCATATCCGGCGCCGAGGTCTCCAGGGCCATCTCGCACCCGTCGCGCAGGGCCCGCCCCACCGGCACCACCACGTGCGGGCCGTCCGACTGCTCCACCACCTCGCAGGAGATCCGCCCGATCCCGGCCGAGGTCACCTCCACCCCGCTGGGCAGCTTCAGCGACAGCGGCGCCAGCAGGTGCGGCGGGAAGACGTCGCCCGCCAGGGCCACGGTCACCTCCACCTCGCCCGCGCCGATCCGCTTGACCTCCGCCACCCGCGACTTGGCCTTCAGGTAGCTGTACGCCCCCACCTCCCCTTCCGTGGCGTGCCAGATCAGGTGGTGCTTGCCGTACTTGCCGATGATCCGACCCATCTCCTCCAGGTCCGCCTGCTTGAAGTCGCGAATCCTGAACTTCACGAACTTCCCGGCCTCCACCAGCCGCAACGCCACCCGGAACTGGTTCGCAAGCAGCCGGTAGAACAGCCGCTCGTTCGGGGCCTTCCGCCCCGACTTGCCGGCCGAATCGTGCTTGGCGACCATGGTTCGCGGCTCGCCGGGCCCCCGCCCGAGGTAGAGCAGGTACTTGACCACCGGGCTGGGGTGGTAGAGGAAGCGGAAGTTGGAGTCGTGATACACCGCCCCGTACCCGCGGGCATAATCGGGGCTCCGGGCCGCGGCGAAGTAGTACAGGGCCCGGCTGCTGGGATAGTTGCCGATGTTGACCGTGCTGCAGATGACCGGGCCGATGCATTTCTTCTTCAGCGCCAGCCGGTCGGCGGCGGCGATGTCGTAGTTGACCTGGACGGCCCGGTGCGGGGAGCCGTACCCGATACCCTGGGCCATCCCGATCTCCGCGCCGGCGTCCTCGAGGGCCTTGACCCGCTCGGCGGGGGTCTTCGCGCCGACGTACAACGTCGTCCGGAAGCCCAGCTTCTGGAGATACTGGATGGTCCTGGGATTCCTGACCCCGGTGTAGGTGTACGCACACCGCCGCCCGCCGGGAAAGGTCGAGAACGCGATGTCCTTGGCGGCCAGGACCGACTTGCCCCCCAGCCGGAGGCGCACCGTCAGGGGCACCGGATGGGCCCCGGGCTGCTTCGGCCCCGCCGGCTGGGCCCAGACGCCCGATCCCGTCAGGGCGGGAAGAAGCAGCAACAGGCTCAGGCAGGAGCGGAACTGCGGGCTCGGCTTCACGGGACAGATCCTCTTGTCTGGCCGCCCGGCCAACCTGGGAGACCGCACCTCATGCTATTGAACCGCCCCCCCGGCGGCAAGTGCCGAAGCGGGGGGGGTTGACTTCCCGTCCGCAGATGAGAATAATTCACTGCTTGGGGATGGCGCCGGCATCTCTTGACAGGCGGCCCGCCCCAACCCAGGGCCGTCCTCGGACAAGTCCCGATGGAAACCGAGCTGAATGCCGATGAGATCTTCGCCATGGCCGAATGGATCGAGGATCAGGGAGCGCGCTTCTTCGGCCGGCTGGCCCGGTCGGCCGGCGGCGCGGGCGCCCGGGAGATGCTGCTTGACCTGGCCAAGATGGAGGAGGACCACAAGAACACCTTCTCCGGCATGCGGGCGGCGCGAGCCGCTCGGGAACACACCCCGCCGGAGGCGGAAGCGGCGAAGTACGCCGGCGTCATTTCCCGGATGTGCGTCCACGTCGAATCCGACCTCGTCGAGAGGTTCACCGGCTCCGAGCCCCCCGACCAGATCGTGGCCAAGGTCCTCGACTTCGAGGCGAGCACCATCGTCTTCTTTGTCGCCATGAAGGAGATCCTGGCCGACTCCCGGGAGAAGAGCAGCGTCGATCGCATCATCAAGGAGGAGCTCGGGCACATCCTGACGCTGAGCGGGTACGTCGGTCCCGCCGCCGGGCAGTCCGCGATCCCCCGTCGCGGCGCCGGAAGCTGGCTTCACGGGCAGGCCGACGTCCACTGAGCGCCCCACGCCGCATTGGCCGGCGAAGCGCCCACGGGCCGCCGCCAGCAGCGGGGGCCTGCCTACCTGACGGCCGGACAGACAGGCGTCTGGCAGGGGCGATTCAAGTCGTTCCCGGCGGAGCGCCCGCTGCGGATCGAGCCGGCCGGCCGGCCGTCGGACTGGCTGAAGCTGGTGCATGAGCCGCTGACGGAACGGGAGTTGGCGGCGATCCGCCGGAGCGTGAACCGTGCGACCCCCCTCGGCGAAGACAACTGGGGCCAACGCCTCGCCGCGACGCTCGGGCTGGCACACACCCTCCGCCCCCGCCGCCGACCCAGAAAAGGGCCACAAAAGTAGCCTGTCCCCTTTATGCCCTGTCCCCTTTATGCCCCCCTTGTCGGATCGCCAAGGCAGCCCTAGCGAGGCAGTACAGGCCCGTGGCTAGGTCAGGGCCGCGCTGGACGGCCTGGCTCGGCTCCTTCCGGGCCTCTACGTCGGCCCCGGCGACGACGACCTCGGCCACGCGGACGTTGAGCTTTACGGCGTCCGGCGCACCGTCCGGGCCTGTGTCAAGGAGTTCTTCCGGAATCCGAAAAAACTCTTGACAGAACCATGTCCGCGCGCATAATAACTACCTGTTTCGATGCATTCGTGGGGAAGGGGCTTTTGTGCAATCGCCTCTCCCAGGTCAGATGGGCTGACGGACGGATTCGTGCTGGCTGATGCGTCCCGAGGGCACGGAGGCTCGTAACGGGGGGCATCTCCGCAGAGGAACAAGAACCTCCCGGCCATGCGGCGGAGCCGTGCTGACTCCACCGGCCGGGGGCACAAGTCACAGGGAGTCGCGCCATGGCATTTCAGGATCGTCAGGCTTACCAGGATGAACCCTCTTCCAGGAACTACTCCTGCCCGCTGTTCGAACAGCTTGAGCCCAGGGTGCTGCTCAATGCAGGCTGGTATGACATCGACCTCTCCAAGTACAATCTGGGAACGAACAGCGTGGAAGACTTGGTTGCCGAGTACGCGCCAGTCTTGAAGATGGACAGTGGCGAGAACTTCGGACCAAAAGACGCGGCCATCTTCACCAGAGACGCCACGATGCGGTTTGCGGCTTGGGACGGTACCCTCGACGGGCTGGGAGAGATCAACAGCAGTTGGGCTTGCCTGGATCTGCCAGCCTTGACACATAGTGCCGCCGTAACACTTCACCCATCTGCAACACATCGCCTGGAAAGAATGTGAAAATTTC
>CAZNSB010000126.1:0-9763 GCA_964575155.1 uncultured Planctomycetaceae bacterium
TGGCGACGTGCCGGCTGGCGGTCTTGGGGTTGGGGCTGACCAGCACCAGGAAGTACCCGTCGGTCTTCCGATCCGGGCGGCGGGCCAGCACGGTGGCGCCGATCTTCTCGTCGGCGGCCTTGTAGTAGACCTGGAAGTCGGTGTCGGGCAGGGCTTTCTTGGCGGCGTAGCTGGCGATGACGTGGCGGGCGTCCTTCCGCTTGACGTCCAGGTCGTGCGTGGGGCTGTACACGGCGGTGATGTCGGCCTTGCTCTTGATGTCCACCGTGACCTTCACGCTGTCGATCTTCTTGGCCGAGTACTTCTCCGTGTTCAGGGGGTAGAACACCTCCACCAGGTCGCCGTCCTTCTTGCACACGTCGATGTAGGTGCAGACCACGTGGGCGGGCTTGCCGGGCTCGAGCGGGAACGCCCGCGTGCGGTACAGCCCGAAATCCATGTACTCCAGCAGCGCCGGGTCCTTCTTCTTCCGGACGATGTCCTCGTAGATCTTCCGCGCCTCCTTGGCCTCGAGGAGCTTCCCGGCCAGCTCCTTGCCGTTCACGACCATCGTCATGGAATCGATCGCCGCCCCCGGCGGGATCGGAAAGAGGTATTCCACCTCCATCGCCCGCCGGCCGTGGTTCACGAACGCCTGGTCGATGTGCACCGAGGCGACCTGGTCGCGGACGGTGACCTTGACGTGGTGGTGCTTGACGGACCAGTGCCCGCGGACGGGCACGGTGGGGCGGACGGGCACGATCATGCCGTCGGCCAGGGCCAGGCCGGCCAGGGCGAGCGACATCGAGACCGCTGCGAGGATGGTCATCCGTTTCATGGCGCTTCTCCTAAATGGGTTTCCCGGGCCTTTCATCCGTTCATTTTGACGCAGAACCGCCCGGAGCGTTCTGTAAAAAAACGGTAACTTGTCTGCCCGGGGCACGGTCGCGGGCGGTCAGAACAGCCTTCCCTGGCGCCCGGCCGACTTCGCGATTCCCTCCAGAAACCCGTATGTTGCAAGCAGTTGCTCCGGCACGGGGACCTTCTCCCCGAGCCATTGGGCCTTCAGTTGCAGGGCGTTGGCGGCGGCCTGGCCCCGGTAATGGTTGTTGGCGAAGACGAAGGTTCGCCGCGTCCGGCCGGCGAGGTCGCGGATCCTCGGCAGCCACTCGGCGAGTTCGGCTTCGGTGTAGAGGTAGTCGTATCGGGCGTTGCGGGCGGCCTGTCGCTGGGCTTGGGTCTTCTGCTCGGTGCGGCCGGAGGCGAACCACGCCTGGCTGTTCCGCCCGTGGAGCCTGACGTACCCGACCGGCCCGGTGGGGGCGGGCACCGGCGGGAGGTTGCCCGGCAGTTGGGGCTGGTCGATGGCGGCGATGTTGAGCTGGCGGGCGCGGAGGAAGTCCATCGCCTCGGTCGCCGCCCACCGGGCGTGGCGAACCTCGACCGCCAGCGGGTACCGGCGGAAGTCGTGCGCCACCCGGTCCAGCCACAACTGCCCCGCGTCATCCGGGCGAAAGCTCCACGGGAACTGCACCAGGACGGCGCCGAGCCTGCCGGCCTGGAGGATAGGGTCGATGGCCCAGCGGAACTGATCGACCTCGTCGCGGGTGTACGGCTGGGTGCGCTCGTGGGTGAAGCGGCGGTGAAGCTTCAGGGTGAACTGGACGTGCTCGGGGGTCCGCCGCAGCCAGCTTGCGGCCATTTCCGCGGCCGGGACGCGGTAGAAGGTCGAGTTGACCTCGAAGGCGTCGAAATACCGCGCCAGGAACGCCAGGCGGTCGGTTCCCCCCCGATCGGGGTACACGATCCCGCGCCAGTCCTCGTACGACCAGCCGCTCGTCCCGATCAGCACCTTGTCGCCGCCGGTCGGCCCCACGTTCTCGCCCTGCCCGACGCGCCGGTTCGTCTGCCTGCCCGCGCAATGGCCGCGCGGCGGCCGGTGGCCGGCCGCCGCGCGGGTTCAGGAGAAGTCTCCGGCGGCTTGCAGCACCGGCCGCAAGCCTGCTCCGGCTTCGTCTCAATCGAACACGCGCCCGTCGGGCAGCACGGTCCTTCTGGGCGCGCCGGTCTCGACGGAGAGCGTTGGGGCCGATGGCGCGCCGGGTGCCGCCGCGGCGGGCGGGGCGGTGTCGAGCGCCCCCGGCTCGGCCTCGGGCATCCGCTCGGGCGCCCAGATTTTCTGCCCGGGGCGGAGCTTGTTGGGGTTGACGTTCGGGTTGGCCTCCTGGAGGAGCTTGAAGTGCTTCCCGTGCCCGTACAGGCCTTGGGCGATTCCCCAGAAGCCCTTCGTGTCGTCCTTCTTGACGATGTAGAAACGCTTGCCGGAGGCGGCGTCCACGTCGACCGTCCCTCCGGCCGGCCCCGGGGCGGCGAGGGCCTTTTCGGGCGGGGGCGGAATCCGGATCGTCTTGTTCGGGCGCAGCGCCCGCGGCGGGACGGTCGGGTTGGCCTCCTGAATGATCTTGAACAGCGAGGGATTCCCGTACTCCCGCTCGGCGATGCTCCAGTACGTGTCCCCCTTCTGCACGACGTAGGTGCGTTCGCCCGCCACCGCCGTCAGCGCCGGAACCCGGGCGGGCGTCTCGCTGCTGGCCCACCATCGCCCCGACGTGTCCCGCCCGCTCGACGTGTCCGCCGGATGGGCTGGCGTCCTGGCCGACAGGGAGGTGTCCGCAGGCGGCGCCGGCGGGGCGGTGTCGGCATATCCCGGCGTGATGGTGTCCGGCGGGGCCGCCGGTTCGGCTGGCGGGAGGGGCTCGGGCGGCTCAACGGGCTCGCCCGGCTCGGCGGGCGGGGCCGGCTCGGCCGGGGGCAGCGGCTCGGTGCTCTCGATCAAGTTGGTCCGCCCCGGCTCCACCTCGGCGACCTCGAGCTGCGCGGCGGGCTGCTCTTCCGGCCCGGAGACCTGGTTGACCACCACCCAGACCACGAAGATCACCGCAAGGATCCCCGCGACGATCACCCCGATCTTGACGTCTGTGCGCATAACTGACTCTCCTTTGCTGTCCCAGCAAGGATTCGACTGCGCCTGATACTTCCACCATCTGACGCTTATATACCGCCCGGGCCTCCCTGGCAACAAAAAATCAAGGCATTCGCTCGACCACGTCCCGGGTGTCCCGGGCGATCATCAGCTCCTCGTCGGTGGGCACGACCCACACGCCCAGCCCGGCGGCGTCGGCGGTGATCGGTCCGGTCCGCCCGCCGACGGTCGCCTGGTTGCGCTCCTCATCGAGCAGCACGCCCAGGCGTTCGAGCGCCCGGCAGAGGCGGCGGCGAATGCCGGCGGCGTTCTCGCCGATCCCGCCGGTCAGCACCACCCCGTCGCAGCCGGGGAGGATCGTGTAGTACGAGCCGATGTATTTGACGATCCGATACACGAAAAGTTCCACCGCCAGGGCGGCGCTTTCGCTGCCGCCGGCCTCCGCCGCCAGAAGGTCCCGCATGTCGTTGCTCAACCCCGAGACCCCCAAAAGCCCCGACTCGCTGTTCAGGGCCGCGTCCAACGCCTCCAGAGACATCCCCGCCCGCCGGGCCATGTAGAAGATCACCGCCGGGTCGATGTCCCCCGACCGCGTCCCCATCACCAGCCCCTCCAGCGGCGTCAGCCCCATCGAGTGGTCCACCGCCTTCCCGCCGGCGACCGCCGTCATGGAGCAGCCGTTGCCCAGGTGGCAGGTGATCAGGTGGACCTTCTCGAGGGGCACGCCCAGCAGCTCGGCGGCCCGGAGGGTGACGTATCGGTGGCTGGTGCCGTGGAAGCCGTAGCGCCGGACGTGGTAGCGCTCGTACCACGCCCGCGGCACGGCGTAGCGGAAGGCGTGGGGCGGCAGCGTGGCCAGGAAGGCGGTGTCGAAGACGGCGACCTGGGGGGTCTTCGGCAGGGCGCCCCGGGCCGCCCGGATGCCCGCCAGGTTCGGCGGGTTGTGCAGCGGGGCCAGCTCGGCGTTGGCGGCGATCACCTCCACCACCGCCTCGTCGATGAGCGTGCTGTCTCGCGTGTGCTCGCCGCCGTGGACGACGCGGTGCCCGCCCCCGTCGATCTGGTCGTGCCGCCCGATGACGCGATGGGGCCCGGCCACCAGCACCTCCAGGATCAGCCGCAGCCCCGCGGCGTGGTCGTCGGCCGAGACGTTCTTCTCGATCGCCGCCTCGCCGGCGGCGTGGTGCAGCAGGGCCTCCGGCCGGCCGACCCGCTCCAGCAGGCCCTTGGCCAGAACCGACTCGTCCCCCATGTCGAACAACTTGTACTTGATCGAGCTGCTGCCGCAGTTGACCACGAAGACCTTCATGCCTGTCCTTCTCCGCGGGCGAAAGGTGGGACTTCGTCCCACCCTACGGGCTCCGCAGGCGCGCGACCCGGTTCGATTGCCTACGACAACGCCGCCGCCCGGAGATGTTCGCATCGCCTACAGCTTGGCGCTGAGCATGGCGTTCTTGATCGCCCCGAGTCTGGGCTTGACGCGGTCGGCCTTGCCCCCGGCCTCGGCGATCAGGACCTTGCCCCTGGAGACGAAAACGGCCAGGAGATACGTAAAGGCCGTTCCGCTCCGCTCGGCCGAGAAGGTCATCAGCGTGCCGGGTCGGCCGGCGCGGGACTGGACCGGCTCGGACTTGATCAGCTTGTACCCTTTCGAGCTGACCAGCTCGTTCTTGACGGCCTCGGACCAGAATGCCAGGGTGCCGCGCTTGGGGTTGTCGTGGGTCCGCAGGGCGCAGACGACCCCGTCGGCGGAGACCCCCCGCATTCGGTAGAGGTCGTCGCCGTCGTTCTTGACCTGCACGAAGCCATCCGGCATGTCCATCGTGGCCACGCAGCCGGCCGCCATCATCGCGCCGGACAACGCCGCAGCCATCGCCGTCCATTTCATGGGATGTTCCTTTCACTCAGGCATACCCGCGGCGCCTTCGAAGCGGGTCAGGCTCTCCAACCCCAGGCTCCCCAGCCACCAGAACGGCAGCGAGACCTTCAGTTCCTCGGGCGCCTCGGCGACGGTCTGGAAGAGGGCCGTTATGGTGGCGAACGCCACCTGGCTCTTCAGGCGGTTGAGCTTGCCCGTCAGCCCCTCCACCTCCGTGCGGACGCGGGCAATCTCCTTTTCCACCTCCATGGCCTCCTTGACCGTCCTGGCCTTTTCCAGCAGCTCCAGCAGCTTCTTCAGCAGGGCCTTGGCGTTGTCCAGGCGGATCTGGAGGTCCACGTACCTCTCGGTCACGTCCTGGGCGCCGATGTCCCTGGCGAACACCACGCCGATCTTCTCCAGGGCGGCGACCGCCTGGTCGAACTTCTCGGCCGGCACGCGGATCACGATCGACTCCCGCGTCATCTTCTGCATGTAGCCGCCCATCCGTTCGGCAAAGGACTTGGTCTGTGCCACGGCCCGGGCGGGATCGGCCACGGCGATCTCGAACCGGCCGGTGTAGACGACCT
Source organism: uncultured Planctomycetaceae bacterium (assembly GCA_964575155.1). Lineage (GTDB taxonomy): Bacteria > Planctomycetota > Phycisphaerae > SM23-33 > SM23-33 > CAZNSB01. The sequence continues at coordinate 5,411 of CAZNSB010000126.1, forward strand.
TCCTGGGCCGCATGGCCGCCAGGTGGGGCGTCTCCTCCGCGGGCGGCGGGGCTTCGGGCGTCTTGGCCTCACCCTTGAGAGACATCCAGGGGACGATTCTGCGCTCGGCGCGGGCGGCCGCGACCCGCCGTCTTGCCTCGGAAGGCGCGTAGTCGGCCTGGATGCCGCACCCGGCGGTTGAGAGGGCTCCGATTCCCGCCCAGAGGAACAAGGTCTTCCACATGGCTTTCCCCTTCATGTTCATGCACGGCGACCGGCCGCTTCGCCGGCTCCCGATGGCCGCCGCAGGCGCCGTCGCCATCTGAACAGTAGTCTATCGCCGCCGGGACGGATCGTAAACTGTATATCCCCGGCCGCGGCCGCTGCGCAGGAATCCGCCAGCCGAGACCGCGCCCGCGCCCGGCTGGGCCGAAAGGCCAGGCGGAGGTTCCGCAAGGGAACGGACCAGCCGCGGACCTGCCAGTAAGTTCGTCCTTGCATTCGGGCCGTTGGGAGGAGACAAGATCCCCCGAACGTGAGATCGAAGCCCGTCAAGCGCCGGAGATCGACATGGAAAGAAAGCCGATCAGCCACACCGACCACTACGCCGAGGTCGTGAAGGTGTTGACGTCGCGGGGGCTGCTGCTGGGCGCCTACGACAGCACGGGCAGGGCCAACGCCATGACCATAGGCTGGGGCTCGCTGGGGACGATCTGGTCGATGCCGATGTGGATCGTCCTGGTCCGCCCGTCGCGATACACCTACCAGTGCATCGAGCACAGCGGGTGCTTCAGCGTCAACGTGCCGGGGGCGGACCTGGAGACCGCCTGCACGGTCTGCGGCACCCGCACCGGGCGCGACGGCGAGAAGCTCACCGAGGCCCGCCTCACCGCCGAAAAGGGCCGGAACGTCCTCGCCCCGACGCTGGCCGAATGCCCCGTCGTCTACGAGTGCCGCGTCGTCCACCGAAACGACGTCCTCCCCGACCAGCTCGTCCAGGAGCTGATGGACGGGCCCTACGCCAACGGGGACTTCCACCGCGTCTACTTCGGCCGGATCCTCAGCGCCCGCGCCGCCGAAAACGCCCCCGAGCTGCTGTGACCGGGCGATGGCGTCCGCAGCCCGCCGCGGACTTGGCGAACCGGCCGGCCGGTCGGCTGGCCCGCTTCGCAAGGCTCAGCCGGTGGGCGCCGGGTCAGCGCAGCCCCTCTGCCCGCGAGAGGGCGTGCTTTCGAAACAGTCCCTAAACGTTTCCCCCCGTCCTGGCCGATACCGCAGATGGCATGAAAGCCAGGATGGCAACGATCGTGCTTCTGGCGTGGGCTGCCGCGTGCACGGGCTGCGGGGCGGGGGGCTGGGGCCCCGGCCGGCCGGACGCCTGCACCGTCAAGCCGACCATCGCGGTGATGAAGTTCGAGAACCGCGCGGCGTGCCCGATGGGTTGGAACCTGGGCGACGGGATGCGGGACGTGCTGGTGGACCGGCTGGTTTCGACGGGTCGGTTCACCGTCATGGAGCGTCCGGAACTGGCCAGGGTCATGGACGAGCTGCGCCTCCAGCACAGCGGCGTCACCCGCCAGCAGCGCCGGGCCGCGCTGGGAAAGCTCAAGAACGTCCAGTACCTCATCAAGGGCACCATCACCGACTTCGGGCACGTCGCCACCCGCCGCGGGATGTTCAACGGGTTCGGGTGGGACATCTTCGGCGGCGGCGCCCGGGCCGTGATGGGAATGACCGTGTACGTCGTCGAGGTCGAGTCCGGGCAGATCATCTGCTCCGAGAGCCTCACCGAGAGCGTCCGGGCCAGCAACGTGGACGTCCGCGCCGACTACAAGGCCGTCTCCTTCGGCGGGAGCACCTTCTATCGCAAGCCCCTCGGGCGGGCCACCGCCAAGGTGATCGACAAGGCGGTCCGGCGCGTCGGCCGGGCCGTCGCCGGGCGGCCGTGGGAGCCCAAGGTCGCCCTCGTCCGGGAGCCCCGGACCGTTGTCATCAACGGCGGGCGGGACCGCCGCGTCCGCGTCGGGGCCGAGTACGACGTGCTCGAAGTCGGCGAGCCCATCGTGGACCCCGACACCGGCGACGTCATCGGCACCCAGCCGGGAAAGTTCATCGGTCGCCTCCGCGTCACCCGGGTCCACCCCCGATACAGCGAGGCCCAGATCGTCGTCGGCGAGGCCGGCGACTTCAAGGTCGGCCAGCACTGCCGCACCGTCCCCGCCGTCGCCTCCGGGTAGAGGGGTTTCGTCAAAGGCCGGTCTTCGGTGCCACGGCTGCGTTGTCTGCAGCCGTGCGGGCCCGGCGGCGAGCAGCTCCAACTTCACCCGTCCCCGGAGGGCAACTTTCGCGCTCCGTCTGCGGTCAGGAAGCGGTAGGATACTGGGCGTGTGCGGAGCGTCTTGGACAGCGCTGCTGGCAGCCGCCGCGGCGATGATCGCCGCGGGCGCCGTGGAGATCCGCGACGACCCGCCGGTGGCGACGCGCCCCTCCGGCGGCGACGTCCGCGGGCGGATTACGCCGGCCGGGAACGTCGCCCGCCTGTACGCCGTCTCCCGCCCCACGCAGAGGCGATACAGCCCCGCCACCTTCGATCGCAAGACGGGAACCTTCACGTTCAAGGGCCTCCCCGGCGACGCCACCTACGACGTGGGGATCGTCACCCCCGGCGGGGGAAGGCTGGAGGGGATCGACCTGTCGTGGCACGAGGCGCGGATGCTCCGGCTGGCGAAGATCCGCCGCAGGCAGCTCAAGCTGCCCCCGGAGCCGAAGCGCGACTTCACCGCCGAGGACGCCGACGAGCTGCTCAAGTACGTCAGGGACCTCAAGGACTTCACCGACGTCCGCCGGGTGCTGTACCTCAAGGGCCACGGGCGGAGGGCCACCCTGCTCGTCGAGGTCATGCGCACCCGCGACTTCTACGCCAAGCGCGGGTCCGAGCTGATCTGGAGGACGGAGCTGTGGTACTTCCGCTGCCACTACGGCGGGTGGGAGCGCGTCGGAAACGTCGAGCGCGTGCTGGAGCGCCGCCGCATCCAGAAGCCGGCCTGGCAGAAGATCACCCTCATGTACGATCCCGCCCTCAGCGCCTACGTGGACGAGAAGGGCAGGTCCAGGCCGGTGGAGTTTGAGATCCCCGAGCGGCTCGACCCCGCCCGCGGGCGGATCGCCGGCACCGAGCCGGTGCAGAAGACCCACCCCATCCTCCTGGGTGTAACCAGGGACAAGGAAGCAACGACCGCCCCCGCCACGCAGCCGGCAGGTCCGAAGTAGCGTTGCGTCAAGCTCGAATCGACGGGTGCGGGCAGCTCACAGACAGGCACCTTGCCTCATTCGGTGCCGGCGGAGCGGGCGTACAGACCGCGGTTTGCGATGTAGTCGATTACAGGATCGGGGGTCAGGTACCTCACCGACCTCCGGTCCCGGACGCGGTGGCGAATCTGCGTGCTGCTGATGTCCACCAGCGGCGTCGGGACCACCGCCGAGGCCAGCCGGGAAACCTCCTCTTCGCTCAGTCGGGCCCGCAGCTTGGCCAGCGTCTGCGGGAGCCTCCGGCTGTAGGGGGGGCGGGCGGCGGTGATGATCGTGGCCATCTCCAGGACCTCGCCGACGCGGTGCCAGGTGGGCAGCTCGTCCAGCATGTCGGCCCCGATGATCCAGTACAGCGCCGCCTCCAGGCCGTGGCGGTCCCGAACCCCGACCAGCGTGTCCAGCGTGTAGCTGGGGGGGCGCCGCTTCAGCTCCACGTCGGTGACGTCGAAGAGTTCCTCGCCGGCGACGGCCCGGCGGAGCATTTCGAGCCGGTCGCCCCCGCCCGCCTCGCCCGGAGGCAGGCCGCCGCCTCCGGGCCCGGGGCCGGTCTTGTGCGGGCTGACGGCCGCCGGCACGAAGGTGACCCGGTCGAAGTGGAGGTGCTCCGCCACCGCCCGGGCCACGATCAGGTGCCCGTGGTGGATCGGGTTGAAGGTCCCGCCGAAGAGGACGATTCGCTCGGCCATTGCCTGGGCCTCTGGGGGGCATTAGACCATAACCCCGCCCGGCATGCGAGCCCTCCACGCACTGGCCGGGGGTGCCGAGCGGGGCTATACTGCCGGCATCGCCCAGGGAGAGCCCCGATGAAACTGTATCGTGTGCTCGACGAGGATTCCCGGATCGCCTACGCCGCCGAGGCCGACGGGGGCCTCCGCCGCGTCCGCGGCGACCTCTTCGGCGACTACCACGTCACCGGGCAACCGCTGCTGCCGCGGAAAATCCTCCCGCCCGTCGACCCCCCGAACGTCTTCGCCATCGGGCTGAACTACCGGACCCACGCCCGGGAGACCCGCCAGCGGACCCCCGACGACCCCGTGGTCTTCGCCAAGGCCACCACCGCGGTGA
>CAZNSB010000126.1:9773-10290 GCA_964575155.1 uncultured Planctomycetaceae bacterium
CGGCGAGCCCATCCGGCTGCCGGCGGCGGGACCGGCGTGCGTGGACTACGAGGTGGAGCTGGCCGTGGTCATCGGCGCCGCCTGCCGCAACGTTCCGGCGGCGGAGGCCGGCGGGGTGATCCTCGGGTACACCGTCGGCAACGACGTCTCGGCCCGCGACTGGCAGCGCCGGGGCCGGCAGTGGGTCCGGGCCAAGAGCTTCGACAGCTTCTGCCCCCTCGGGCCGTGCATCGCAACCGACCTCGATCCTTCGGACCTCCGGCTGACGGCGACGCTGAACGGGGAGGTGATGCAGGACTCCTCGACCTCGGAGATGGTCTTCGCGGTGCCGGCGCTGGTGGAGTTCCTTTCGTCGGACCTGACGCTGCTTCCCGGGACGGTGATCCTGACGGGCACGCCGGCGGGGGTGGGGGTGGCCCGCGACCCGCCGGTGTTCCTCCGCGACGGCGATGTCATCACCTGCGCGGTGGCCGGCATCGGGGAGCTGACCAACCCGGTGGTCGCCGCCGCCCCTGGC
>CAZNSB010000126.1:10300-11601 GCA_964575155.1 uncultured Planctomycetaceae bacterium
CTCCTGAACAAGACGCAGGCCGGCCCGTTGCGGCGGACCGGCCCGCGATGTTCACGTGTCGACCGGCGAACGGACCCGGCTCAGAACTCCCATCGCAACTGGATGGCGAGCCCGCCGTCCTCGCGCGAGTTGAAGAGGTTCCCGGCCATCACCCACCCCCCGGAGATGGTGAAGTGCTCGTTGACCACGATCCCGAAGCAGAGGCTGTGCCAACTGTGCTCGTCGCCGAGCAGGCCGGCGATCTTGTCGTAGGGGTATTCCTTCTGCCGGTACTCGTACGCCAGCGCCAGCCAGTCCGTGACCAGGCAGACGACGTTGCCCTCGACGGTGAAGTTGTTGTCATTGCCGAAGCCCAGGTAGCCGATCTGGGCGGCCGAGCTGGAGCGCAGGCCCACGGAGGCCATCACGGGGCGGCCAAAGACCTTGGGAAAGGTCTTGCTGGCCGTCAGCGTGAAGTCGGTGCCGTTGGGGCGGACGTACCCCTTTGGCCCGATCATGTCGCCCAGGGCGCTGTTGATGCTGGCGATGCCACTGTTGTACTTGAAGTGGACGCCGAAGGTCAGCGCCGGGACCGGCAGGTCCCAACTGTTCTCCTCGATCAGCAGGGCGCGGAGGTTGAAGTGGTGCAGGTAGACGTCCTGGCGGATGCTGATCCCGCCGGTGGCGTTCTTGATGGCGTCCGGGAGGGAGCCCAGGTCGAACCGGTTGACGGCGTACCCGAACTCGAAGCGCCGCCAGAACGTCTGGGTGTAGGCGAAGGCCTGGATGCTCTTCTGCCCCAGGTTGACGTAGGTCAGCGAGAAGGTCGGCAGCCCGATCCGGGTGCCCTTGGGCCCGGGGTTGACCAGGTAGGCCATAGGCGTGATGGCGATCCCGCCGACGCCCTCGATGGTGTGCAGCGGGAGCGGCGCCGGCTTGGCGGGTTTGGGCGGGGGCGCCGGGGCGGGCTCCTCGCCGGCGGCGGCCGGGAGGACCCGCCCGGGCAGCTCGCTCAGGGAAAACAGGGAAGTGACCGTCCCGGCGCCGCCGTCGGCCAGAACGGGCAGCGTCGAGGCACACAGGGCCAGAACCACAGAGACCGTCAGGGCATTCATCCGTCGCACTGGAGCACTCCTTTCACCAAGGCACAATTCCGTTTGTTCCTTGTCGCCCCCCGTTGCGGCGCCGGTCGAGCGCCGCGCCGCCGACGATTTGACTGGCACGTGTAGTGTATCGGCCGGAGGTCCGCAAGGGGATTTGTGAAAAATTTCGGCCTGGTTCAATCCAAGGTAACAGTCGGGGGAAGATGACGGGACAAGAAC
>CAZNSB010000127.1:0-1449 GCA_964575155.1 uncultured Planctomycetaceae bacterium
CAAACACAAACCCTATGACGACGACGAGCTGGTCCTGGCCATCGCCTCGGGGACCAGCAGCCCGTAGGTCCGGCATACGTGCCCGACATGGATTGCCGGGCCGGCGTCGGGGAGGTATGCCCGACCTGCCGCTGCGGTTAGCGTCTGAACGAGGCCGTTGTTTTCCCCGCCAGTCAGCGGGGCCGGGCGGGTCCGGCGGCGGGACCGTCGGCCCCCAGTGCTTGGGCGGGGGAGGGGCCCGGGCCCAAGATGTGGGGCCGGCCGGGGCCGGCGGCGTTTGCAGGTGACGTAGTTCGAGGGAGTTACAGAATGCAGGCGGAAAGTTTTTTTGGATTTTCCGGCGCAATCCTGTTGACAGGGAGGCTGTGGCTTATACTCTTTGCAAAACGTAAAAAGCATCGGCCGGACGCCGGGCGGCGCCGGCCGAAGATCGCAGACACCTCGAAAGCAGGCGCCGGCCGGGGTGACCCCGGCCGGGAAAAGGAGACGCCGGGACGCCCCGGGCGGCAGAGCCGGCGCCCGGGAAACGGCGGGAGAAAACAGCCTGGTGCAGGCGGATCGGGACATCCAGAGGGCGGAAGCCGCAGCGGCCGCCGATGCGGCGGGCGGGTCGTTCCCGTCTTTCTCGCCGGCCCGGCCGCGGGGGCCTGCGCCCCACCGCCCCGCCAGGTGCAGGGCCATCCCGCCCAAGCTCTACCGGATCGGCGAGGTCGTGGACTACGCCGGGGTCTCCCGCCAGACGATCCACAACTACACCACCATGGGGCTGATCACGGAGTCGCGACGGACGGCGGGCGGGCACCGGCTGTACGACGAGTCGGTGTTCGTCCGGCTGGAGCTGATCGCGGAGCTGAAGCGGGAGAATCGGTCCCTTCGGGAAATACGCGGGCACTTCGCGGAGCTGGACTCCGCTGAGGCAGGCCAGGGCCCGAGGAGCCGGCCAGATTGAACGGCCCCGCCGAAGCCGGGCGGGAAGGCGATGGGATTCGCGAATGCAGGGCGGCGAAGAGATTGCGGACGATCCTCCGGCCGAGGGCCGGCCGGAGGCACACCACGACGATGCGCCGGACGAGATGGAAGGCCCGCCGATCCCGCTGCACCTGTACCGGGACTGGCGTCCGGCGGGTCGCGAGGCCGGCGGGCTCCCTGCCGAACGCCTCCTCGGGCTGGTGGGCGAGCTGCCGGCAGGCTGGGAGGGGGCCCCGGCCATCCTCGCCATCACCTCCGGGAAGGGCGGCGTCGGCAAGTCCAACATCGCCGCCAGCCTGGCCCTGCTGCTGGCCGCCGCCGGGACCCGCGCCGCCCTCATCGACGCCGACCTGGGATTGGGGAACCTCGACGTGCTCGTGGGCACCCAGCCGGGGAACGCACTCGGCGACGTCCTGGCCGGGAGGAAGTCCGTCGGCGACGTCCTCCCTCGATATCCTCGGCGTCCGCCGCAATTGCGGC
>CAZNSB010000127.1:1459-11591 GCA_964575155.1 uncultured Planctomycetaceae bacterium
GGGTGGGCGGGGAGGTGCTGGACTTCTGCGGGCTCGCCGACCGGGTGATGGTGGTGACGACCCCGGAGCCGACGGCCCTGACGGGCGCCTACGGGCTGCTGAAGGCCCTCCACGGAAAGGGCGGGATCGCCAAGGCCAGCATCGTGGTCAATGCCGCCGAGGACCACCCGGAGGCCCACGCGGCGTACGCCCGCCTGGCGTCGGTGACCCGACAGTTCCTCGGCGCCGACGTGCCCGACGGGGGCTACATCGTCGCCGACCCCATGGTCGCCCGGGCCGTCAGAAAACGCCGGATCTTCGTCCAGGCCTACCCGCGCTGCCAGGCCTCGCGGTGCCTGGCGGGCGTGGCGGCGAGGGTCCTGCCGTCGTCGCCGGCCTCGGGGGCCCGGCGGCGGGCGGGATTGCTGGAGCGGATCCTCGGGTACCTGGAGTGAGCGGGCCGGCGGCCGGAATCGCGAAAAGCGTAAGTTGTTTGCGGAAAATTGGATATGTCGGCCCTGGCGGGACGGCGGAGATTTTTTGAGATTTTTTCCGGTTTCTGGGTTGACAGGCCCGATAAGCTGGGTAAGATAGAGAGCCTAGATAGCCTAAAGAGGCTAGGCAAGGATTCCGAACAGAATACTGGGAGTCGTATCCGGCTCTGCCGGGCGCCCTGCGGGTGCATTTCAGCGGGCGCCGGCACCGGCGGTACTTCAGGCCGGGCCACGGGTCGAGCAGGCAGGGGCCAGGGACGGCATGCAAAAAGGAGCGTGCGATGACCAGTGCGACTGCCGCCGTTGATGCCGGCACGGTCCAGAGGTGGTGGAAGCAGTTCGCCAGGAGCCGCAGGCAGACGACGCGAAACCGGCTGATCGAGCACTACCTTCACGTGGTGCGGTACACGGCGGAGCGGCTGTACGCGAAGCTGCCGGAGGAGGTCGAGCTGGACGACCTGATCTCGGCGGGGACGTTCGGGCTGGTGGACGCGATCAACGCCTTCGACCTGGGGCGGGGGGTGAAGTTCGAGACCTACTGCGCCCAGCGGATCCGCGGGGCGATCCTGGACGAGCTGAGGAGCATGGACTGGGTCCCCCGGCTGGTCCGCAGCCGGGCACACAAGCTGGATCGGGCGCGGAACGAGCTGGAGATGCGCCTGGGGCGGAAGCCGACCGAGCGGGAGCTGGCGAAGAAGATGCGGCTGACCCTGGCGGACTTCCGGAAGCTTCAGCGGGACGCCCGGGCGGTGGGTCTGATCCGGCTGTCGCGGAAGTGGTTCGAGACGGACTCGAACCGGGACGTTCGGGAGATCGACATGCTGGAGGACAAGCGGAGCGAGAACCCGTTCGAGCACTCTCAGCGGAAGGACATCAAGGAGTGGGTGACCCGCGGGCTGAGCCGGGCGGAGCGGCTGATCATCATCCTGTACTACTTCGAGGGGATGACGATGAAGGAGATCGGGGAGACGCTGGCGCTGTCGGAGTCTCGCGTCTCGCAGATGCACTCGGCGATCCTGGCCCGGCTGAAGCAGCACCTCAACCGGGGCCGGAAGAACCTCCAGCCGGAGTAGCGCGCGGGGAGAGGCCGGGGGGGCGCGGAGGGGGTGCCCCCGAGCAACATACTCTAATGGGCATAACTCCATATATAATCGCCCGCGGTTCCTTTTTGCGCCTTTCCCCCGGCGGGGGCGTACAATGTTGCAGCGGGAAGGTGGAACGACGTGTTGAAAGACGGCGGTAGCGTAGTGTTAACTTTCAATCGATGGGTGGCACGGCTGCGTTGTGTGCAGCCGTGCGGGCCCGGGGGCAGGCACGGCTGCAAAAGGCGCAGCCGGGGCACCCGGAAATTCAATCTTGACCGGATCGTAGTGTGGGTGCCGGCGGTGCTGCTGGCGGCGGGTTGCGGGCGGGAGTGCCCCTCCGGGCGGGGGGGCGCGCGCGAAGGAGCGGAAGCGGCGACGAGGATGAACGAGAAGATCGTCAAGACGGAGGCCGAGTGGCGGGCGCAGCTCACGTTCGAGCAGTACCACGTCACGCGGGAGCGGGGCACCGAGGCTGCGTTCACCGGGCGGTACTGGGACACGAAGCGGAAGGGCGTGTATCGCTGCCTCTGCTGCGGGCAGCCGCTGTTCGAGTCGGCGTCGAAGTTCGACTCGGGGACGGGCTGGCCGAGCTTCCGGGCGCCGATCCGCGACCAGGCCGTCGCCACCCGCACCGACCGCCGCCACGGAGCGGTCCGGACCGAGGTGCTCTGCGCCCGCTGCGACGCTCATCTCGGGCACGTGTTCGAGGACGGCCCGAAGCCCGCGCGCCTGCGGTACTGCATCAACTCCGCCTCGCTGGAGCTGGTGGAGGCCGAGTAGCCCCCGCGGGGGCGCCGGGTCGGCCGGACGGGGAGCCGGCGAGCGCGTCATTCCGGCTTGCCGGTCAGGTCGAAGGCGAGGAGGTGGCCCTTCATCCCCATGAACTTGAACTCGACGACGGCGGCGGTGGAGGCCTTCTCGCACGCCACCTTGTAGACCGTCTTCAGCCTCGCACCCCCGGGCTCGGGCGCGAGGTTCTCGGAGTCGAACGTGACGGAGTTGAGGGTCCCGGCCTTGGCGGTGATGCCGGCCATCAGGGCCTTGAGCTTCTCGGCGGGCATCTGGTGCTGGAGGGACGCGTGCATCATCCGGAAGGTTTCGTCCGGCTTGTTCTGGAGGAACAGGGTGAGGAACTCTGTCCCGCGCCGGCGGTAGAGGGCGGTGTCGGGCAGGCGCTTCAGCCAGTCCTTGGGGAAGTTCTCCCAGGTCACGAAGAAGCCGGTGAGCAGGCCGGCGCGGAGGGTGAGCTGGGACTCGGCGGAGCCCTTCGTGAAACGGACCGTGCCCTTGCTCTTGATGACGGTCGCGCCGTTCTGGATCGTCTTGGAGGTGCTGAAGTTGGCCTTGCTGAGGCCCTTGTAGTCCCCGAGGGTGTCGGTGACGAGCTTCATCCACTCGGCGAGGACGGGCTCGTCGACCTGGGCCTTCAGCTCGGCATCGAGCATGACCATGACCTTGGCGGTGTCGCCGGAGAGGACGGCCCGGAAGAACTTTTCCTGGTGCTTGGCCCCGGACTTCTGCGCCCAGACGAGCAGCACGCCGAACAGGACGATCACGACCAGGAAGCCAACGCCCATCACCGTCAGGAACTTTTTCATGTGGTGTTCCTTTCCACGGCGTCCGAGAGGTTGCCTCTCCCGTCGCCCCGTCGCCGCCCGGGGCGCGGAGGGGCTATTCCTTACCTGGGGTATCGGCACGGCGGGATGCAGACTTGATGCCCGCATGCAGGGCGGCGGCGGACAGCCCGGCGGGGCCGAAGACGGCGGCCAGGATGTCGGCCGACTCGTCGGCGCCGGGCGCTCCCGGGGCGGCGTCGCCGCCTGCGGCGAGGATCGCGGCGCGGGCCAGCGAGGCCGACTCCGCACCGGCGGATCCCTCCGGAAGGGACAGCAGGACGCACAGCCCGGCGAGCTTGGCGTGGGCGTCCTCGCCGAGCGGGGCGGCGCCCTTGACCCAGCCCTTCAGGGCGAGGTCGTTGAGCCCGATGAGGCTCGCGGCGCCGGGTACCTTCAGCCGGTGCTTGTACATCCCGTTGCGGACCTCCCGGAGCAGCTCGTCGGAGGGCAGCGCCGCCAGGCGCTGAAACGCATCGCCGATCTCCGTGCTCAGCGTCATGCCCAGCAGGGCGACGATCTGCACGTCCGTCAGCCGCTCTTCGCTGAAGTCCTTCTCGCTCATGCCACCGTGTCCTCCGAGACCAGCTCCCTGCCCGTCGCGCCGTCGAACAGGCCCATCAGCTCGCGAATCTCGTCCCGGGCCTGGGCGTCGGTCATGTCCTGGATCTTGAACTCCGCCAGCAGGGCCTTCTTCAGCCGCTCACGCACCGTCCAGGCCTTGTTCTTCGCCTCCTGCCAGCTCAGCCCGAACCGGCGCCCGACCTGTGCCCAGCTCGGGGTGGGGTCGGCGAAGTGCCGCTGGCAGAAAATGCGGAAGTGCTTCTCCAGCCCGTCGCGTTTGCATTCCGACTTCACCCGCAGAATCGCCTGGCGGATCTGATCGTGCACGCACCCGCAGAGGAACTCCTTTTCCGCGCGGGCGTGGAGGGCCCGCTCGAAGCGGGTCTGGTCGCGGGCGATCTGGTCGAGTTGGAGTGTCCGGCGGCGGCGTTTCTTGCGGAAGTGGTCGGTGAGGAAGTGCTTGAGGGACCGGACGAGGTAGGCGCGGAAGCGGTGCGGCCCCGGCTTGAACTTCTTGACCAGCTCGCCCCGGATGAACTTCTCGACGATGAAGTCCATCGTCAGGTCCTTGGCCTCCTCGCGCTTCAGCCCGCGCCGGCGGAAGTAGGAATAGATGGGCGTGGCGTACCGGCGAGCGAAGTGCTCCACGCTCCGCTCGTCCCCCTCTTTGAGGACCTCCCACACCGTCACCGGCAGCGACTCCTGCCAGACGTTCGAGTCCAGCATCGGGTCAGGGCCCTGGGGGCCGGCGGCGGCGGGATCGGATTTCTCCGGCTCGGCCATGTTGCCCGAGGCCTCCGCGCCCGGAGGGGCTCTCCGGCGCTCGCAGGCCGCCCCGACCGGCGCGATGGCTTGCAGGCGGCCTCGGCCGGCTTCGGCGCCAGCCCGATCGCTCGCGCTTCGGCAGAGGGTACCGCCGATCCGGGACCGTGTCCACATGCCTTTTCTCGCTTCGAGCCGGTTGCCCCTGAATACGCAGGTCCTTCCGGATCGGTGGGCGGGAAGAAATCCGCATCCGGCGGCAACCACTCTTCCGATCGGTTCGTAGGGGCAGGTGCGTGCTGAGCGGGATCCGGCGACACGGCGGATCGCCGAAGGCGGACGCAGCCCCGGCCACTGCCAGAAGGCGGCAAGCCGGCGCGATGTGCCCGCGGACAAGCAGGTGCCCCCCACTGCCTCGGGCATTCGAGCGCTGCCCCCGGCGCCTGTGCGGCGCTGATCGGCGGGGACAATCCGTCCAGGCCGGGGGAGATCGAGCAGGGGTGAGAGCGGGGCTTCGACGGCCCACGCGGCGCGGCCCGGCGCCCTCGCGCGGATCGGGGGCGCCGGGCATCGGGGGGGCGCGTCACTCTCACTCGTGGACGATGATCTTGCCCCCGCTGCCGTTGTCGGGGGTGGGGGTGTTGAGCAAGACGCCGGCGGCGTTCTGGGTGAAGCTGAAGATTCCTCTCCCGCCGCCGCGGTGGAGCAGGTGCCGCCGGTCTGCCTCGCCGAGCCCGAAGAAGCTGATCAGGTGGGTGCTCCGGCCCATCTGGGTGAGCTGGACGGACCGGGTCAGTTTCCCGTCGGTCTTCTCGGTGCCCTTGACCTGTCGCTGGCGGTGCCCGGAGGTGGCGTTCCAGACGCCCGTGATGCCCTGAAGCTGGAGCTTCTGGTAGTACTTGACCTTCAGCTCGGTGCCGAGGACGGCGAGTGCGGCCACGGCGGTCTTGACGGTGAAGTCGTTGGGCCCGCGGGCCTTGTGCACGTTCGCGCGCATCGAGCCGTACTTCAGCCCCAGCCGCGTACGCGTCACCTTCCCGTCCTTGCGGAACTCGGCGATGCCCATCTTGGTGGCGCGGTCCACGACGACCTCGGAGTTGTCGGCAAAGGCCAGCACCACCCGCGTCCGGAAGCCGGTGCGGAGGACGGTCAGCTCGTCCAGCTTCTCGCCGGCCTGGATGGCCACCCACTTGGGCTTCTCGCCGGGAACGAGCCGCTGGGCCGTGCCCGTGACGGACTTGACGGTCACCTCCAGGGGTTTTCCGGCGGGGCCGGCGTCTTCGGCCTTCTTGGCCGGGGCGTCGGGCTTGACCTGTCCGGCGGGGTTGTCGGGGCGGGGTTCGGCGCCGTCGGCGGCGCATGCGCATGCGGCCAGGATGCCCGAGACGGCGGCGACGGCCAGGGATTTCAGTTTGCTAGGCATAACTCGTCACCATCCTCGTTGTGCGTCACTTCGCGAGCCTTGCCGATCTCTCTGTGCTTCCGGGCGCCTCACCATCGCGACGCGACCCGTCGCGACTTTGGCACGAATCCCGCTTTGTCAGCGGATACATAGCACCTGGCGTGCCAGGGGCGGGGGGGCGAGGCAGAAAACCGGGGACGAATCCATAAGCCGGCGTCCGAGAGGCAGATGCGCCGCAACCGGCCCCGCGTGCGGGGGCTGGATGGGTTCGCGCTGTCGCCGCGCCGGGGCATTTCCCCCGGCTTGATTGGGCGATATTCCCCACAGAGACTCTCACCGTCGGCCGCTGGGGCGAGACGACCCGGCGGGGCCGGTGGTGGGGGCCTTCTTGAGGCGGCCTGTCCAGTCGTTCTCGCCGGCGTACTCGTAGCGGCGGACCTCGCCGGCGCCGAAGTGCTTCAGCCGTCTTGACCTTTGCCGGCCCGTCCACTTGTAGGTGACGGCTCGGGCCTTGAGGCAGCGGCCCAGCGCGTCCTTTTCGAGAACGAGCAGCCCCTCGGCGTTGAACTCGGCCCTGCCCTTGCCGTCGTAGCGTGTCCAGCCCAGGCACGTGCCGGCCGGCGCGTAGCGGTACACGTCGCGCCAGGCCTTGGCCGCGGTGAGGCGCGGGTCGACGTAGTTGGCCTTCCAGGAGTGCGTGACGATCTTGGGATATACGTGCCCGGAGAGGACCTCGGCGTGGTATCGCCGGAGCAGCTCCTTCTCGCAGCGGGTCAGCCGCTCGGCGAGGGCCGCCTTGCCCTGCCGGATGGGCCTCAGGGCGAGCGCCTCGCCGGGGGCGTCGTCGGCCAGGCCGAAGGCGATCAGCCGCTTGCGGGCGGCGGCGACGGCGGCCTTGGCCTTGGCGTCGGCGGGCGCCAGGAGCCCCTTCAGCGGGGCCGCGAAGACCCTGTGGAACTCGGGGTCGGCGGCGATGGCCGTCAGCTGCCCCTCGACGAGGCCCTTGACCGACTGCTGGAGGGGCTTTCGGGTCTTGGTCAGGATGGCGTCGGCGGCGCGGGCGGCCTTGGCCAGTTCGCGGCGGGCGTCGTCGGCGCGTTTCTTGGCCTGCTTCCTGGCGTCGTCGGCGGCGGCGACGGCGGCTTGGGCCTTGGCGTCGGTCGCCTTCTCGTGCTTGCCGACGGCGGCGCGGTATTTCTCGTCGGCCTGCTTTCGGGCGTCGCGGGCCCGGTCGGACTTGACCCTGGCCTCCTCGGCCGCCGCGCGGGCGAGCTCGTACTCCTTGGCGGCGGCGACGACGGCGGCGGTCTCGGGCAGTTGCAGGCGGCCCTTCAGCAGCTCGGCCGCCGCCGTGGGCTTCGGCGCCGCCAGCAGCCTCCCCAGCCCGGGCCAGTCGGCGACCTGCATGCGGACCTCACCCGCGCCGTAGGCGATATCGACGATGCAGCCGCTGGCGTCGTACGTCCGGGCCTCGTTGTTGAGGGTGAGGTAGGTGATGAAGCCCGGCGCGGAGTAGTACGCCCCGTTGTGGGCGAAGACGCCGATGTCCACGCGATTGGACTGAAGCTTCGCGCCCTCGGCGACGCACCTGCGCTCGTGGTAGGCGACGGTGATTTCGGCCAGCGAGCCGGTGGCGTTCATCGTGCGGATACGGATCTTCGCGGGGTCTCCGCGGAGGACGGCCCAGTGGAAGGTCAGGGGTCGGTCGTTGACGTCGTGGCTGCCCGCGGCGGAGACCTGGATGCGGCGGCGGAAGCCCGCCCCGCGCCAGATGCGGGCGATGACGCAGGGCGTGTCGGCATGGACCTCCGAGCCGGCGGGCTCGAAGAATTCGCGCCCGATGACGGGCTCATCCTCGTCGGTGACCCTCAGTTGGATCATGGGGGGGATGTTGTCCGGGCGGATCGCGTGGGCCAGCCGCAACATCTTCACCGCGTCCACGTCCCTGCCGTTGAAGACGGTCGGATGGGCCTTCCCGGTGAGGTAGGCCTTCTCGGCCGCTTGGGCGGGGCGGGTGGTCCCGCGCGGGACGAGGTGCCGGTTGGACATGCGGAAGATCATCTGGACGGTGGGCATGAGCAGGCCGGTGCGGACGAGGGTGGCCTTGACCTCGGGGCGGAAGGCGGCGAGGACGTAGGGGAGGGCCTGCAGGAAGGGCCGGTCGGAGCCGCTGGAGCCCTGCGAGGCGATCAGGTAGGGCGTGTTGGTCGGGAAGACGTCGCCGTGCCCGCCGGCGCCGTTGTGCCCCGCGTCGTGGTCGCGGTGCTCGGGGTAGATGTACAGGTTGTTGCGCGTGTACTGCCGGTAGAGCAGGCCCAGCCCCCCGGCGCTGGTGTAGAACATGCGGGCGTTGCTGCCCCCGCGGCGAAAGGGCGCCGAGGTCGATGAGTTGCCGAAGACGACGAACGGCAGGACGGCGCGCTGGGCGCCCCAGTCCGCCCGGCGGCTGCGCTGCGCCGGCGTGTAGGCGACCTTCTGCAATTGGGGATAGGGGCGCATGCCCAGGTGCGAGTGCCCGCGGTCGCGGTTGTCGTAGTAGTCGCCGGCGTTCCCGGCGGCCGTGCCCTCCGCGTACCACTTCCGCAGCAGCTCCGCGACCTTGCCGCGCCCGGCGGCGACGGGCGTGGCCGACGGCGCCGTCGTCGCTCGGCGCGTGGCGGGCGCGTCGGCGGGGCGTGTCGCGGCGGGGGCCTGCCCGAGCGCCGCGGCCGCCAGGGGCATGCAGAGGCAGGCACGAAGCATCGGGCTGGCTGACATGAAGGAGGACCTTTCCGTGGAGTTCATACCCGAGGCGGGCGGGAAATGCCAGCGTCGGCGGGGAGCGTGGCGACGCACGCTTGCAGACAGCGCAAGCGCCTGCCCGCTCCGCCTTCGGCGGGCAGGCCGCAGGCAGGTGGCACCCAAGGTCAAGGTCAGGAGAAGGCGGGTCTTCGTCCCTGCCGGACCCGCCCGGGACCTATTTCCCCGGCGCCGGCGGCGCCAGGTGGAGCAGGAAGCCCGTCCCGGGAGGCTGGTGCTTGGCTCGCCAGGCGCCGATGATCGTCTGGGCGACGACCCGCCCGCGATAGAACACCAACACCAGTGGCGCCGTCTTCTGGCCGAGGACGAGTTGGCTCTCCCTCAGCCGGAGGGAATGGCCCTCGATCGTGCCGGCAAAACGCGTCTGGGTCTTGCCCAGCGTCGGGTAGCCTATCGTGCCCGCGACGGCGTTGCCCTTTCGCTCGGTGACGGTCAGGACCATCGCGACGGCGTTGGCGCCGCCGTGGCAGCGGAAGCCCTCCCATCGCGTGCCCGGCCGGAAGGCCTCGCCCCCGGCCGGGGCGCCCGTCAGGCGGATGAGGGCCTTTCGCGCGGCGGGGGTTCCGATCAGCGCGAGGACCCGCGCGGCGCGGCGTCTTCGCAGGCGTAGCGGGTCGGGCTTGGGCGCCGGCCGCGGGAGGACGAGGATCGACTCGATGCGGAGGCGGGCCTCTTCCGAGGCGGCGGCCTTGAGGTGCTCGCGCAGGAGGGGCAGTGCGGGCTCGCCGAGGTTCTTCAGGTCGGCGGTGGCGCGCTCGCGGGTCCGCCAGTCGTCGTGGTCGAGCTGGCGGATGAGCTTGGCGACGGCCTGCCGCAGGCCGGGGGGTTCGCGGGGGCCTTCGGGACGGTCGGCCCAATGCTTCTCGATCAGGGCGACGGCCGGCTCGCCGGCGGCGGCGAGGCCCCAGGCGGCCGATTCGCTCTTTGCCGCGTCGGCGCCGACGAGGTCCTTCCAGAAGGCCTCGAGGGCCTTCTGGTCGGCGCCGCCGGCGGGCTTTGGGGCGCCGGCCGAGACGGCCACGGTCAGGTTGTCGATCCCCCAGCACTCGCCCTCGCCGGGCTGTAGACCCATGCCGTAGAAGTTCAGGCGGAGCTCGCCGGCGGCGTGGCGGAAGGTGCGGGCGATCACGTACACGCTGTCGCCGGCGGGGGCCGGGCAGCCGAGGGTGTCGCGCTCCGCCGCGCCCGTCCGCGCAGGCAGCCGGCCCTGCCAGAGGCAGGCGGGATAGGCCTGGGTGACGTTGGGGTCGGCCGAGCCGTTGGCGAAGGTGGTGTGGAAGAGGGTCGGTCCATCCTCGACGGCGAGCCCCCACTGGTCGGCCCCGGCCGGGACGTCCTGGGCGGTGACCGTTCCGTTGCCGTCCCACCCGCCCATGACCAGCAGATCGAATCGGACGGTGACGAAGGCGTGCGCGCCCAGCCCGTCGAACGTAA
>CAZNSB010000128.1:0-11463 GCA_964575155.1 uncultured Planctomycetaceae bacterium
CCAGGAGGATGAACAGCCCGGCGATCCGGCCCGCCGGCACGTCTCGACGACCCGCTCTGGCTTCTGCCGCGTCCACTCCTCAATTGGACGCTTGCCGACGAGCTCAGTTCCCGCAAGGCGGCGTGGGCGTCATCCGCCGGCGGGCCCTTTGAACGGGATGACCAGGGCGAAGACCACCGCCAGACCCAGCCCGGCGGCCAAGGCCAGCAGCGAGGCGATCTTTCCGCAGCGGGCGAACCGCCAGAGCTTCGAATGCGTGGCCCAGAAGAAATGGAAGTGCATGAATGCGCCCGCGGCGATGTAGGCGGCGGCCAGCCCCACGGCGGCCCAGCCGGTGACTTCGTGCGGGCCGCCGCGGCCGAGGAACCACGCCCGGTCGGCGAGCAGGCAGTAGATTCCCAGAAGGACGGGCATCGCCGCCAGGGCCACGCCGTACGCCCATCGCCCGACCGGGCCGACGCGGGGGGCGTGGTCGACGTCCACGTCGGTCGGCCTGGAGGGGAAGATCCACATGGCCTACGTCTTCTCCGGTTCGCCGGCGGGCCGGCGACTCTGGAACAGCACCCAGATGCTCTCTTCCTCGAAGGCGTGGCGGGTGGGGTAGGCGAAGGTCTGCGGCGGGTCGGACGCCATCGCCGCCGCCCCCCGATTGGCCGCCGCGCCCGTCGCCTGCCGCATCAGGTCGCGGACCAGCAGGACGAAGTTCTCCGCCGCCGTCGCCGCCAGCCGATCCCCCAAGTAGGCGTACTGGAACTCGCGCCCGAACGCCCGATACCGCGGCGGGATCGCCTCGATGAAGACCTCCAGCACCAGGCGGAGGGCCTTGTACTCCTTGTCGCTGAACTGGGGCACGACGATGGGAATCGTCATCTGCCCGGTGCCTGCGTGGACGACGTATTCGGTCGCCACGCGTTTGAACTGCGTCAGCTCCACCGTCCCCGCCGCGATGAGCCTGACCTGCCGCCAGGGCACGTTCCTCGCCCGGCCGAGGGCGTCGTACAGCACGAGGCTTTCCGGAAGGCAGTCGGCCCGCTTCAGCCGCTGCGGCGGCGGCAGCTTCGGAAGCTCCCGCTGGTCCACCAGCTCGGTCTCCACGCCGCGCCCCTGAAGCGCCCGCTGGAGTGCCGCGGCCGAGTTGAACGGAAGCCGCTCGGCGAGGATGCCGAAGGCGTCCTTGGCCAGGAGCTTGGCGTCGGTGGCGGTGAGCTCCTCGACGGCCCCGAAGGCCTCTCGCAGGGCCTCGGGCGGGGGCGGGTCCAGGCTTGTCTGAACGAGGGCGAAGGGCATGGGCGCACCTCACGTCGCTTCGGGCGGCGGGCCTTTGGCCGGCAGGGCGGCCAACTGCCTGTCGTGCAGGCGGCCGAGGGTAACCAACGCGGCCACCGCCCCGACCAGGCAAAGGAACATGTCCCACTGCGTGTCCCACACGTCGCCCTGCGTGGCCAGGAACGTCACCGCCGCGTCGCCGACGCCCGCCGCCACCCACCACTCGATCAGCTCGTAGAACGCGCTGACGGCCAGGCAGGTACACACCACGAGGAAGCTCAGCCACTTGCCCCGCTTCAGCGGCGACGTCCGCAGAAGCAGCTCCCGGGCGATGATCGCCGGGACGAACCCCTGGGCCAGGTGCCCGAGGCGGTCGTAGTAGTTCCGGCTGTGATGCAGCGCGTGCCTGATCCATTCGAACAGCGGGTTCTGGGCGTACGTCCAGTGCCCCCCGACCATGAGGAGGATCGCGTGGATCCAGATCAGCACGTACGTCAGGCCAGTCAGCCGGAAACGCCGGTACGTCGCCACCAGGACGACGCCGCCCACGACCGCCGGGAGCGCCTCCAGCAGCCAGGCGAGGTAATCCTTCGGCCGGATGCCCGACCACACGAGGACGGCCCCGCCGCTGAGCAGGAGAAACCAGTGCAGCCCGGTGCTCTTGTTGCCTTCTTCCATGTGCGGCGTGCACACGTTCAACGGACGCAGCGAGTTCGGGTGCCATGGCGGCCGTTGTCTGCCGCCATGTTGACCCGCATGGTTGACCCGCATGGCGGGAAATCCCGACATACGTCGGGACCGCCATGCCACCGGCGGAATGAACTGTGAAGGACGACGGGCCCATTTTCAACGGAAATTATTTGGATTGCCCTTGACGATCGGCCGATACCATGTTAGGATTATGTTAGGAATGCCTGGGCGGCCCGGCGGCCCATCGCAAGTTCCTTCCAGTGAGGCTGTTACCGTCAGGTGCTGCCATGCGGCGGATGCAGAGGCTCATCCTGCACGTGGACGTGGATGCCTTCTTCGCCTCGGCGGAGCAGCTCCTGATCCCCGCCCTGCGCGGCAGGTGCGTGGTGGTCGGCAGCGGGGTGATCGCCTCGTGCAGCTACGAGGGGCGGGCCTTCGGTCTCCGGGCGGGCATGCCGCTGCACGAGGCCCGTCGGCGGTGCCCGTCGGCGGTCTTCCTGGCCGGCCGGCAGCCGGTGTATCGCTGCCTGGCCGAGCAGGTCTGGGCCGTCTGCCGGCGCTTCACCTGCGGCCTGGAGACGTACCTCGACGAGGCCTACGGCGACGCCACCGGCGTGCCCATCCGCCCGCCGACGGCGCTGGGTGAGCGACTCCGGCGGCAGGTGAGGGAGGAGGTGGGGCTGCCGGTCTCGGTGGGTCTGGCGGCGAACCGGATGATGGCCAAGCTGGCCTCGGCCTCGGCCAAGCCCAACGGCGTCGCCTGGGTCCAGCCCGGCGAGGAGGAGGAGTTCCTCACCGCCCTGCCGATCGAGAGGCTCCTCGGCGTCGGGCCGAAAACGGCCGAAACGCTTCGCGACATGAACATCAGCACGGTGGGGGAGCTGCGCGTGCTGGGGCGGGAGATGCTTTCGGCCATGTTCGGGAAGCGCGGCGAGGTGCTCTACGACCGCTGCCGGGGGCGCGACGGGGGCACGGGCGGAAGCAACACGGGCGAGACGCCCGTGCCACGGCTGCCGAGGAGCATCTCCCCGGAGACGACCTTCCACAGGCCCACCTGCGACGTGAACGAGATTCGCGGCATGGTGTTCTACCTGCTGGAGCGGGCGATGCGGGCGGTGCGGCAGGGCGGGCTGCTCGCCCGGCGCGTGGAGCTTTCCATCCGCTACGACGACGGGAGGGAATCCGCCGTCAGCCGGTCGCTGCCCCGCCCGACGTCGGCCGACGACGAGGCCTTCGCCGTCGCCGAGGAGATGCTGGGCCGGTTGGATCAGCGCCGGGTGGCGCTGCGGCACGTTGGGATCGTGCTCTCGCGGTTTTCGCGGCAGGGCTCGGCCGGGGAACTCTTCGAGCCGCCCCCCCACGCACGCCGTCGAGACCTCTACCGCGCCCTCGACCGCATTCGCGACCGCTGGGGCCACGCCGCCGTCGTCGCCGGCGACTCCATCGAGCTGCTGAGGCGGCTGCCGCAGAACGACTACGGCTTCATCCTGCGCACACCGTCGCTGACGAAATAGCTTTTGATCTGTTTCCTTTATTTTGCCCCCGGTCGAAGACCGGGGGCGTCTTCGACCGGGGGCGTCTTCGACCGGGGGCAAAATAGAACAACGGGTCTCTGGAGTGGAGAGTTCTTCAGGATGGAGACGCTGCTCACACCCCTGCACGTCCGCAGCGGCTACTCGCTGCTGTGGGGCACGGCCCCGCCGGAGAGGCTGATCGCGCGGGCGCAGGAGCTGGGGCAGACGGCGCTGGCGGTGACCGACGTGAACGGCGTGTACGGCGCGACCGTCTTCCACCAGTGCGCGCGGGAAGCCGGCCTGCGGCCGATCATCGGGGCGGAATTGCAGGAGGCGGGACACGCGGCCGTGGCCCTGGTGGCGAGCCGGAGAGGCTACGAAAACCTCTGCCGCATCCTCACCCGCATCCACCGGCGATTGGCGGACGCCGACGGGAGCCCCGGGGGGGCGAAAGAGGCAGGTCCTGACGGCGCCCATCGTGCTGCGGGAACGGCGCCAAACGGCCAGCCACGCGGCTGGCCGTTCAGCGCCGTAAAGTCGGTCGGCAACGCATCAGGACGGCGCATCCGGCGCCCCGAAGAGCAAGCCCCCCCCGGATTCATCGCCGACCTGGCCGAGCTGGGCGAGGGCCTGCACGTGATCGTCGAGGACGCCGCCCTGGCAGCCGCGCTCGCCGCGGTGGGGGCGAGCTGCTGGGTGGGCATCGACCCGGCCACGCAGGGGCATTGCCACCTCCGCCGGCTGAGCGATTGCGCGCGGGAGCTTGCCCTGCCGATGGTGGCCACGGGCAAGGCGCTGTTCGCCGAGGCCGGCGACCGGGAGGTGGTGCGGCTGCTGACGGCGATCCGGCTGGGCTGGAGGTACGACGGGGTCGGGCGAGAGCAGCTTCCCCCGCCGCGCGCGGTCCTCCGCGGCCCGGCGGAATTGCAGAGGGAGCTGGCGGGCTTTCCCGCGGCGGCGGGCAACAACCGCCGGCTCGCGGAGGAATGCGCCGCCTTCCGCCTGCTGCCGAGGGAGCCGGTCTTCCCGCGATTCGCCCCCCCCCGCGGGCAGACGCCCGCGGAGTACCTCAGGCACCTCTGCCGGGAGGGGCTCCTGCGCCGGTACGGGCGGGTCTCGCACACCGCCCGTCAGCGGGCGGCGGAGGAGCTGGCCCTGATTCGCCGCAAGGGCCTCGCGGAGTACTTCCTGGTGGTCTGGGACATCGTCCGGTACGCCCGCGGGCGCGGGGCTCCCGTCGCCGGTCGGGGCAGCGGCGCCAGCAGCCTGGTCGCCTACGCCCTGGGCATCACCAACGTCTGCCCGCTGACCTACGACATCCCCTTCGAGCGCTTCCTCAACGAGCAGCGCGCCGACTTTCCCGACCTCGACGTCGACTTCTGCTGGCGGATCCGCGACGACGTGATCGACTACGCCTTCCGCCGCTGGGGCGCCGACCGCGTCGCCATGGTGAGCATGCACAACACCTTCCAGCCCAGGTCGGCCTTTCGCGAAACGGCCAAGGCCTTCGGGCTCTCGGACGAGCAGATCTCGCGCTTCCTGCGCGAAGGGCCGCCCGCCGAGGGCGGGAGCCGAAAGGTGCGAATCCCCGGGCTTTCGGACGCGGCGAGCGATCATATCTTCCGGCTGAGTGGCAGGATCCGCGAGCTGCCGCGGAACCTGTCGGTACATCCCGGCGGGATCATCATCGCGCCAAAGCCCATCGACCACTACGTCCCCGTCCAGCGGGCGGCCAAGGGGGTGATGATCACCCAGTACGACAAGGACGGGGTGGAGGCGATCGGGCTGGTGAAGCTGGACCTGCTGGGCAACCGCTGCCTGTCGACGGTGCGGGGCGCCTGCGACATGATCCGCCGGCGGCGGGGCAGGGCCGTCGACGTCGAGGCCCTTCCCCCCGCGGACCCGGCCACGGTCGCCGTGCTCCAGGCCGCCGACACCGTCGGGTGCAACCAGCTCGAATCGCCGGCGATGCGGCACCTGCTGAGGATGGTTCGTCCGGCCCACGTCCGCGACGTGATGAAGGCGCTGGCGCTGATCCGCCCGGGCGCGGCCAGTATCGGCATGAAGGAGGTCTTCGTCCGCCGCCACCGCCGGCTGGAGGGCGTCCCCACAGGCCACCGCCAGGTCGACGCCGTCCTCCGCGACACCTACGGGGTGATGCTGTACGAGGACGACGTGATGCTGGCCGCGGCGGCCATGGGGGGGGTGACGCCGGGTGAGGCCGACCCCTTCCGCCGGGCCGTCCAGAACTGCCGCGGCGACGAGGAGCGTCGGCGGCTGTCGGAGGAGTTCCTCTCCCGCTGCGCCGCCGGCGGCGTCCGCGCCGACTACGCCAAGGCCATGTGGGTGCAGATGGCCAAGTTCAACGCCTACTCCTTCTGCCGGGCACACGCCGCCAGCTACGCCGCGCTCGCCTACGCCGGGGCCTACCTCAAGACCCACTACCCGCTGGAGTTCTGGACCGCCGCACTCAACAACAACCAGAGCATGTACCCCCTCCGCGTCTACGTCGAGCAGGCCAAACGCGACGGCGTCCGGTTCCTCCTGCCGGACGCCAACCGCTCGGGCGAGGAGTTCGCCGTGTCGGGGCCCGGCCGCCCGCCTGCCGCCTGCCTGCCGCAGCACGGGCGGGACGCCCGTGTCACCGGCGGGGCGATCCGCGTGGGCTTAGGCTGCATCGCCGGGCTGGGCCCGGTCACCGTGAAGAGCCTCCTGGAGGCCCGGGCGGGGGGCGCCTTCGCCTCCGTCACCGACGCCGTCGCCCGCGCCGCCCTGGGCGCCGAGGAGGCGCGGTTGCTGATCCTCTGCGGGGCGTTCGACTTCACCTCGCGCCCCAGGCCGGCGCTGATGATGGAGCTGGCCCTGGCCTTGGCGAAAAAGGCCCGCCGGCGGCCCACCGGGCGGGGACGCGCACTTCTCGCCCCCGCCCCCACGCTCCCCCGGGACGTCAAGGACTACACCGCCGACCGCAAGTACGCCGACGAGTGGCGAATCCTCGGCGTCAGCGTCCGCGAGCACCCCATGGCCAGGTATCGACCGCGCCTGAACGCGGCGGTCGACGCCGACAGCCGGCGCCTCGCCGGCCGCATCGGCCGACGCGTCCGCGTCGCCGGCCTGCTGGAGGCCCAGCGGACCGCCCCCACGCAGACGGGCCGCATCATGAGGTTCCTCACCCTGCACGACGAGTACGGCCTCTTCGAGGTGACCGCCTTCCCCGGCGCTTGCCATGCTTATGTTGTTGGTAAGCATGGCTGCACACAGCGCAGCCATGGCACCCCGTGCGCCGGGACAGACATGGCGCCCATGCCTGCGCTGGATCGCTACGGCCCGTACGTCGTCGCCGGCAGGGTCGAAGACCAGTACGGCTCCATCGCCGTCTCGGCGAACAGCATACGATTGTGCGAGAACGAGTCCTGAACCCGGCGCCGGTGTCATGCCCGCGCTGTCGGCGGCGCGCCGGGCCGGGAACGGGCAACATGCCTGAAAACGGCGTAGGCATGACACCCCATTGGGTGGATGGGTAGAGATCATGAGCGACAGACGGGCATTCCTCATCGGCACCAGCGGGTACTCCTTCGCCGACTGGGTGGGGGCGTTCTATCCCCCGAGGACGCAGCAGCGACAGATGTTCGCCTACTACGTGCAGCACTTCAACGCCGTCGAGCTGAACTTCACGTATTACCGGATCCCCACCGCCGACACGCTGGGGCGGATCGGGCGGCGGAGCCCCGAGGGCTTTCGGTTCTGGGTCAAGGCCAACCAGCTCACCACACATGAGCAGGACCGCTTCGTCGCGGATCAGTTCCTCGACGGGCTCGTCCCGCTGCGCGAGGCCGGCAAGCTGGCCGGCGTGCTGCTTCAGTTCCCCCAGTCATTCCACCGCACTGTGGCCAACCGGAAGTACCTCGCCGCCGCCCTGGGCGACTTCGCGGCGGCGCCGGCGGCGGTGGAGTTCCGACACCGCTCCTGGGACAACCCGGCGACCTTCGACGGGCTGCGGGCCCGCGGCGTCACGCTCGTCGTCCCCGATGTGCCGGCGCTGGGGGGGCTGTTCCGCCCGGCTGCCGCCGTCACCACCCGCACCGGGTACCTCCGCCTGCACTCCCGCAACGCCGACAACTGGTACGCCGGGCGATCCGCCGGGCCCGGGGAGGGCGGCCGGGACCGCTACGACTACAGCTACAGCCACGAGGAACTCACCGCCATCGCCCGGGAATGGTCTGACCTGGAGGAGGGCCCCGACGCCATCTTCACCTTCTTCAACAACTGCCACCGCGGCCAGGCCGCCGCCAATGCCGAGGCGTTCCGCCGAATCGTCGAGTCCCTGTAGGCCGGGGCAACGCCTCGGCCGCCCAGCCGCGCGGGGCAAGAGCGGATCTAGAGTCTTGGCATGGAGCATTCCGGGGTGGATAATCCGACCATGGACGCCGAAGCCGCACCCGGGGGAATGACCCCCGCCCGATTCATCGCCAAATGGCGCCCCGTGAAGCTCCCCGAGCGGGCCGCCAGCCAGGAGCACTTCATCGACCTCTGCCGCCTGCTCGGCCAGCCCACCCCCGCCGAGCACGACGCCACCGGGGCCGAGTACACCTTCGAGAAGGGCGTGGACGTCACGGATGCGGCGTCGAGGGGCTCCAAGGGCGCCGGCGGCTACGCCGACGTCTGGTGGCGCGGGAAGTTCGGGTGGGAATACAAGCGCAAGGACAAGTACAAGGACCTCACCGAGGCCTACCGCCAGCTCTGCCAGTACCGCGAGGCCCTGGAGAACCCTCCGCTGCTGGTCGTCAGCGACATCTCGCGGACGGAAATCCACACCAACTTCACGGGCACGGCCAAGCGGGTGCACGTCGTCGCCCTGGAGCAGATGGACCGGCCGACCAAGCTCGACCTGCTGCGGCGGGTCTTCACGGACCCGCTGAGCTTCCGGCCCGATTTGACCACCGAGACGATCACCAAGGAGGTGGCCGATCAGTTCGCCCTGCTCAGCCAGAGCCTCCAGAATCGAGGGCACGGCGCCCACGAGGCGGCCCACTTCCTCATGAAGTGCATGTTCTGCCTCTTCGCCGAGGACGTGGGGCTGCTGCCGAAGGACCTGTTCACCCGGCTGCTGACCCAGTGGAAGGACGAGCCGAAACAGTTGCCCTCGCTGCTGACGGACCTGTTCGAGAAGATGCGGACCGGCGGGGCGTTCGGGACCGAGCGGATCGCCCACTTCAACGGCGGGCTGTTCGACGGGACGCCCGCCCTGGCGCTGACCCGCGCGGAGATCGGCGAGTTGCTGCTCGCCGCCCGACAGGACTGGGCCGCCGTCGAGCCGACCATCTTCGGCACCCTCTTCGAACGCTGCCTCGACCCCTCCAAGCGCGCCCAGATCGGCGCACACTACACCAGCCGAGAAGACATCATGCTCGTCGTCGAGCCCGTCGTCATGGCCCCACTGCGCCACGAGTGGCAAGCCATCCAGGATCAATGCCGAAAACTCCTTGAGCGGAGAACGACTGCTGCGCGACGCCGGGAGAAGAAGATTCATCGGAAGGGCGAGCGCACGCCTCAATGGTACACCGGACAGATCGAGAAGGCCCTGGCGGCCTTCCTGGGGCGCCTGGCATCCATCCGCGTCCTTGATCCCGCCTGCGGCTCCGGGAACTTCCTTTACGTTGCCATTCAGCAATTGCTGGATCTTGAAAAGGAAGTGATCACGTTCGCAGCGCAATCCGGGCTGGGCCTGTTCCCCACGGTCCGCCCGACGCAGCTCCACGGCATCGAGATCAACCCCTACGCGGCCGAGTTGGCACAGGTGGTCATCTGGATCGGCTACCTCCAGTGGATGCGCGACAACGGCTTCAACGTCCCCAGAGACCCCATCCTGGAACCCCTACAGACCATCGAATGCCGTGACGCCATACTCAGCTTCGACGACACCCCCCAAACCGTCTGGGCCGTCGGCAAGAGCCCCGAGGAACTCGCGCGCGGCCAGCCGGCGCGTTGGCCCGACGCGGACTTCATCATCGGCAACCCGCCGTTCCTTGGGTGTCGACTGTTCCGAAAGTTCGGGCTGCCCGACGACTACATTGGTGCCCTGCACGCCGCTTACGACCTGCCCAATACCGTGGACCTTTGCTGCTACTGGTTCGAACGAGCGCGACAACGGGTCGATTTTTCACGGAAGTGGGGAGGCAAGGGCGCCGGTCTCGTGCCTGCGGGGTACGGGCCAGCCGGAGTGACGGCGCCCCAGAAGGTGCGCGCCGGTCTCCTGGCGACGCAAGGCATCCGCGGCGGGGCCAACCGGGAGGTCGTTAAGCGGATCAAGAAGACTGGTGACATATTCATGGCTTGGTCAGACCGTGCCTGGATCCTCGATGGAGCGGCAGTGCACGTTTCTATTGTGGGTTTCGACGCCGGTGGGGACCGTGCCCGGACTCTCGACGGTTCGCGGGTGGCCCAAATCAATGCGGACCTCACGGCGGGCACGAACCTCAGCATCGCCGTCCGTATGGCGCGAAATGCCGGTACAGCCTTCATGGGCAACACGAAGGGGGGCGCGTTCGACATCACATGGCAGGAGGCCCACGAGCTACTTCGCGACCCCAACCCACATGGGCGCGCCAACTCCGAAGTCTTACGGCCCTGGGTAAATGGCAGTGACATTACGAAGCGCCGGCGCGGGATGTGGATAGTGGACTTCGGTTGCGCGCCCTCCCAGGACGCATCTGCGGCGTATCAGGGTCCGTTCCGCCTAGTTGAGGAGCGCGTCAAACCGACCAGAAGCAGGAATCGGCGGCGAGCTTACGCAGAGCGCTGGTGGCTCCATGTTGAGCCCAGGCCGACCATGCGGGAAAGCCTGCCATCGCACAGGTACGTCGCGACACCAAATCTGACGAAGTTTCGCCTATTCGTGTTTCTGGACGGGCCAACCTTGCCCGACCATCAGTTGATTGTCTTCGCCCGGTCCGACGACTATTTCTTCGGCGTGGTGCACAGCTCGGTGCACGAGTTGTGGGCCCTTCGGCAGGGAACGCAGTTGGAGAGCCGTCCGCGCTACACGCCGACGACGTGTTTTGAGACGTTTCCGCTGCCGTGGGCGCCGGGGGCCGAGCCGGGTCGAGGGGATGCCGGCGGGGGGGAGGGCATGGCTGCGGACGGCGCAGCCGTGGCGGGTGGCGTGGCGAGCCGCGCAGCGGATCGCCACGGGGATCAGCACGGCTCCAAACGGCGTTGCATGGCTGCAAACAACGCAGCCATGGCACCCGATGAGGCGCTTCACGGGCGGATTGCGGCGGCGGCGGCGGCGCTGAACGAGCAGCGGGAGCGGTGGCTGAACCCGCCGGAGTGGATCGACCCGATCGCCAGGCAGGTCGACGCGCGGGAGGACTTCTCCGGCGTGCCGGAAGAGGCGCGGGCGCTGATCCGGCAGTCGGCGATCATGGCCGAGGCGGCGCGGGACAAGGACCTGAAGAAGCGGACGCTGACGAACCTGTACAACGAGCGGCCAACGTGGCTGAGGCTGGCGCACCGGGAGCTGGACCGCGCGGTGCTGGCGGCGTACGCGGCGGTCGATCCGCCCGGCGGGTGGTCGGAAGAATGGGCGGAGGTTTGGGAGGAGACCGGGGCGGGGCAGCCGCTGCCGGACGGACATCCCCTCGTCCGGAAACGCGCCGAGGTGGACCAGAAGGTCCTGGCGAACCTGCTCCGGCTGAACCTGGCCCGGGCCGCGGGGGCACAGTAGGCGGCGGCGCTGCCCCGGCCTGCTGACTGACGGCACTAATGTAATAGTGGGGGGAGACTGCGCAGCCGCCCCGGCGCGGGGCCTGCCAGCCTTCGGCGGGCAGGCCAGCCTGCCGAAGGCGGGTGTAAACGGGTTACAAAGGGATCGCTTATGGAACAAGCACTTACGACAAATCAGAACTCAAAGTGTTTACACCTTTACTCGCGAGCGCGATTAGCATAAGCTCTTGTGTGCAAAGGGGTTATATGGACCAGGGCCCCGCAAGGG
>CAZNSB010000129.1:0-1085 GCA_964575155.1 uncultured Planctomycetaceae bacterium
AGGGTGAACCCGAAACCGTCCGCGTTGACAATCAACCGCCTGACCATCATGTTAATCCTGAGCACAGATATCCTCATACAGAGATGCCAGCCGTCGTGTCTCGGCACGGCAGTTGAACCTGCGGTCGCTGAAGCGGCGCGCCTCGCCGCTCAGGCGATCTAGGTCGTCGCGCTCCGCAAGGCTGGACAAAGCGGCCAGGTACGTGTCCTGGTCCTCATCGGCGCAGACGACCGCCTCGCAATCCTCGACGAGTTCCACCAGCAGCGGGACTCGCGTGGTCAGGACCGGCAGCCCACAGGCCAGGTACTCGAAGACCTTCAGCGGGATCGCCACCTGGATGTGCTTGGAACCCAGGGGGTGGTAGTTGATGCCGATCCGGGCCCGGCACAGACGCTCCGCCACCTCGGCGTGGGGCATTTTGCCCACCGCCGACAGGCGGTCCGTCCCGCTGCCCTGTACATTGTCCCGGAACCACTGAAGTTGAGGCTCGTGCAGCCCCAGCAGGGCCCAGGTCCACCCGGGGTGCGCTTCAAGGAACCGCTCAGCCACCCGCACGACAAAGCGCAGCCGGCCGAACGAAAGCGTGCCGAGGTGCACGATCTCGTTGGAACGGTCCTCGTACGGTCGCCAGCCGACCTCCCGGTGCTCCAAAAAGGCGGGTGCCGGATAGTTCACGAACAACACCGCCCGCCTGGCCACGCGTCTATACCGTTCGTAGAGTCGACGGGTCACGGTCACGATGCCGTCTAGCCGGTGGGCGCAAAGTCTATCCAGCCGCTTTACCACTGCCGCCAGCGGCCTTTTCAGCCATCCGGGCACCCACTCCTTCGCCAGGATGAGCGCCACGTCCTCGTGGGCGTCGTAGACGACGTGTTTGCCGAGAAACATCTTGGCTAGCAAGGCCGTCGGCATCAACTCGAAGTCGTGGAAGTGGTACACCTCGGCAGGTTGGGCCAGGACGGCCTTCAGCCCGCGCAGCCAGGCCGATGCGAGGCGCACGACCCGGTTGGCCGGAACCGCAACGCCTCGAACACGGATGCCGTCGACCGTCGCGTCACCGTCACGCTTTCCCCAAACCGTTACCC
>CAZNSB010000129.1:1095-1985 GCA_964575155.1 uncultured Planctomycetaceae bacterium
CGCGAAGCGTGGAGGCCTCGCGGTAGAAGATGCGGGCGTCCAGAGCCGGGTGCGTCGTGGAAATGTGCACGACGCGTCGGCCGCCCGCGGATTGCCGCTCGCACGTTTGACTCATCGACCCCGGTGCTCCTGGGAACCTCGATAGGTCAGCGTCTCGATGACCTCGCGGTGCGCCTCGCAGCGGACCAGGTCGTAGATGACCAGGCGCTTCCGCCGCGTATAGAAGCGGCGCAACCACCCCAACCGGCAGTGCAGACGGTGCATCAGCGACCCGTAGCCGTGAAGCAGGCCGAGATACGCGGCCTCGCGGTCCCGGCAGAACTGCCGCCACCGCGCCTCGAGGACGGCTTCATCCTGAATCTCCTCCGACCGTCGCTTCACTTCATCGAGGAGGCGCGACGCCTCTTCAGCCGACAGGCGATGAACGCCGGTGCGCTCACCGCATTGTTCATACGGCAGCATCTCCATGGACGCCGCCGCCCCCTTCTCCACCTCCAGTTGCACCAGCATGCCCTCGCACCAGGAACGAGCCACGTTTACCGGGTACTCATCGAAGACGAGATTGCCTTGTCCGTAGACGATGGGCGCACCGCGATAATGTTCGTGGCATCCGACGCAGTGGGAGTGCTGGCAGATGACGGCGCCGGCCCCTTCCTCAACGAGGAAGCGGCACGTCTCCAGGAGGCGCGGACTCGGGTACGGATGATGCTCGGAACCGCCGTGCAAGAGCACGAGGAGGAAATCATACGCCCCGGCGTTCTCCCGAACGGCCCTCATGAACCGCGCCAGGTCCAGGCCGTTGGCACCCGGGGACGCCTTCCCTGCGATCGAGAACTCATGCTCGGCCATTGCAAGAATGCCCACCCGGACGCCCGCAACCTCCCGCACCC
>CAZNSB010000129.1:1995-11446 GCA_964575155.1 uncultured Planctomycetaceae bacterium
GTTTGAAGCCCGGCCTCCCCGTGGTCCATGACGTGATTGTTCGCAAGGTTCACCACGTCGATGCCGGCACCCGCGAAGCCCTGGATGCAGCCGACGGGCGCGCCCAGAATGGAGCCCGACTTCTCGGATGGGCTTTCCCTCTCGACGAGCGGACACTCCAGGTTGACGACCGAGAGGTCGGCGTCGCGGAACGCATCGAGGAGGTGCCCGAAGATGGTCTCGGCCTCCCCCCGCGCGAAGAGCGGCAGGGTCCGGCCCGAGGGTACGGTGTCACTTCCTACCACGATCCTGGGCATGACCACCTCCATTCGGCCGCGAGGCTACAGACGTCGGCCCCGACCTTGCCGCCCATAAGCAGCCACCCCGCGCCAGCAGCCCGCGGCGTTCGCTGCGCATGTTTTCGGCATACCGCGCTCCAGAATCTTAGAGGCCATCTCGCGCTTTGCGTCCGCCGCACGCGGTGCCCGTTCACGGTTTAGGGCCTGGTGGTGGGGTGCTGGTTAGGGATTCCTCACGGATGACTGGGCCAGAAAAAACACGGTGCACTCAAGCCGGTGATGCGAACCGACCAACGACAGCAGTGGCGAACAGAGCCACCTTACAGCCCGCAGGTGAAAGGAGATACCCTTCAGGGGCTTGGTGGAAGACCGCACCACCCTGAACCCGGCGTAACGGAGTTGCTCCATCACTTGACCAACGGAGTACTCGGTTACGTGATGCTTCGACATCAATCGCACCGGTATGCCCCTTGCTACTCGCAGGACATTCTCGGCCCTGTATCGGCTCGGCGTCGAAATGACGAGCCACCCTCCGGGCCGCAGGATATCAGAGATTCCGCCCACCAGCCGAAGCGGGTCGGGCACGTGCTCCCATAAGTTGTTGCAGACGACGACGTCAAAGTAGTCGTCTCGGTAAGGCGGCTCGTAGGCGTCGGCCACGATGAAATCGATGCCCGGGTACCACTCGGTCGCCCGCTCGATCGCCGAGACAGCGTAGTCGAGCCCGGACACCTCGGCATCGGGCCAAGCCTCCTTGATTCCTGCGGTTATGTGCCCCTCGCCGCACCCCAAATCCAGTATCCTGGGCGCACGGCACACGTCTGCTTGGAGCGCCTCGCCAACAGCCTGCAGCGTGCATTCTATCCTCATTTGATGGAAAGGGCTTCCAAGATTCTCAACGACCGTGTAGGGATCCCCGGCCTTGTACTCATCGGACACCTCTATCTTGTCAGGCGAAAGGAAGATGAGGAAACCGCTGGGGTGCCTTGCGAAGACGGCCTTGCCTTGTAGCGCCCTCCAGCGTTCGAGGTCGCAGCCATCCTCCTCTAAGTCCAGCGGGCGTGAGCGCCGGCGGTCGTAGTACTTAGATGAATGCATCGCGTAACCCTCCGCTCGCGGGCGCGAGGTCGGAAGCAGGTTGTCCGCGCGCTCGACCCGGCTGCATGAGACGGTGTCACCCCCCGCAATACCCGCCGCAGCCGACTCCACGTTCCGGCCGGACCGCCGATAGCGGCATCGAGCCTGCCATTAGCGAGGCACCGCCGTTCGCGGGTGGAACCAGAGGTTCGCTAGGGCACCTCCCCGGGCTCCGTCCGCAAGGGCTGCTCTGCATGGGGAGCGTAGATGCCATACGCATGGCTGGAACCCGGGCTCAGACCCTCCAGCCGTTCCTTCCGCTGAAGCCAGTCGTGTTTCGAGAGCAGCCGGTCCAGGTGAATCGGGTGCCTCCAGACGATCACGAGGCGCCGGGGGCGGGCCTCGTACGACTCCCGGATGCGCCTCAGCACGCGGTCCAGCGTATCACCGCTGAACGGGTTGTAGGCATAGATGACGGTCACGTCCGGGGGGGACTCGAAACTCGGCCGCATCCGCCGTCACCACCTCGATCTCCTTGCAGACGCACCTTCGTCCGGCGCGTTCGATATTCCGCCTCGCCACCCGGTTCAACTCCTCGGAATACTCGACGCCAATGACACGGCGAAACGCAAACTGGGCGGCCATAAGGAGGACACGGCCTTTTCCAGAACCGTAGTCCAGAAACACATCCTCCCCGGCGGGGCGGATCCGGACACGTTTCATTACCCGCCGGAAGCCCATGCGATCCGTCACGTTATACGGGTGCCAGTCGGCGCCGTAGCCGAGATGCTCCCGTGAAACCTCTTCCCTCGTCTCCACCCCCAACCACCAATCAAACGCTACCGCCCGAAGCCGACGTCCTGCCATGCGAAGGGTGGCAAGCACACCCTCCCGCCGGATTCTCTTGCAGGTGTTACGCAGAAGACCCATTGCCTCTCCGGCTCCGTTCGCCCGTGCGGACCGCAGCGTCGCGCGTCACAGAATTCGTGGAATCGCCGGGGCGGCCTGACAGAGTTCCCCCAAGGGACTCAGCCCTCTTCCAAACCAGGCGCCCCCGCATCGAGATCCGTCACTGAGGCCAACCCTCGCTCAATCATCGCTCCCACCTGCGGCGAACTCAAGAAGCAGACGTCCGGCCACCTTGCCTTCACGGTGGCCAGCAGTTCTCGGAGCAGCGCCAGCCCGGTGGTGCGGTTCTTGGGTTCGATGGCTCCGATGAAGTTGACGCGATGCGACGAGACGATCGCCGGTCTCCCGGATCGGAACGCCCTCGCCACCTGGCCCAAGCACCGCTTCAGTGCCAGGCGGCCTTCCTGGGCCGGCTCGAAGTGACAGTTGCGCACCAAGTACCAGGCTCCGGCCACACCCCGTTCCCCCAGGTAATGACTCTTCCGTCCCGTTCCGCCGACGTCCTGGAAAAGAATGCCCTGGATGTAGCGGATACCGAGCAGACTCCATATACGCTCCACGTGAGGCGTCCAGCAATAGCAAGGGGCGATGGCGCCCGCGGAGGCGTAGCCGAACTGCTGCTCGAACAGTTCCGACCCTTCGCACACCATCGCCTCCAGGTCGACCCCGTGCCGCTCCAATTCCTCGTCGCTGACGTAGGGCGAGGCATAGAAGGGCAGCCCCTCCTTGGAGGCCGCATACGGCACGCCGCACATCTCCAGGTCGAACGCGGCCCGGGCTTCCTGCGAGCCACCCCGGAGGGCTTCCATCCACTTCCACCACCGGAGATGCTCGCGCCCGTGCAACTGCGGCACGAAGAGGCCCCGCCGGGCACCCTCGGCCCACTTGGCCGCTACGCCTCTCCTGGCATCGGACCGGGCCAGAGTGGCGTCCACTGGTTCAAAGAAATACTCCTCGAAATTGGACTCCCGGATCCGCTCGAAGTCCGGGTTGGCCATGATGACGTTGGCGGTCATGCATGCCGGCCGACCCCGGTGATCCCGCACACCCCCAAGCACCTCCAACAGGGCCTCCATATCTGCATCCGTTTCGAGCGCGTCGAGGTTGTACTTGGAACGGTGCATGGCATAGCCCATGTCGGCCAAGCGATCCCGGGCCTCGCGTGAGGCCGTTCGGATGGAGCCCCAGTCGTCGCTCTCGATGACGAGGATTCGCGACCGGCACCGCCAACCACGCAGGCAGGCCCGCAGGACCGCCGCGCTCCACCTCAGGCGACGAACCGCTCTGTGACCCAAATGCCTTATCAAGAATCCTTGCCTCTGGCAACAGAGCCCAACCCGGCCGCCTGCTGACGCCCGCGGCGCGTCCTGAACGCCGGACTGCCGCGGGACCGTCATTGCAGCCGGCCAAGGCGACGCATCGCGCTGGCCAAAACCCTGCCGACCAGACTCATCGGCCGACGGCACCAGGGGATGGTCCGAACGTACTGGCCCTGGAACTCGTGCTTGAATCGCCACACGGGGTAATTGGGGTGCCCTTTCTGGGGATCGGGGCCCGGAGAGCCGCCGAGGTCGTAGTACGCCGCGCCGCGGTCGCGGAACCAGCGCATGATGGCATGATGGAGGGGCTGGCCCGTGGGCGGTACGCCTTTCTCGAAAGCGGCCTCCGACGTGGCCCCATAGGCGTACATGGGAATCCCGAGCGCGTCAACCAGTGCCATGTTGCAGGTCTGCCCGTCGTACTTTGCAAGGAACAACCTGTAGTAGCCCTTCTCGACCATCGGCCAAAAGGTGTCGAATCGGACCGGCGAAACGCCCTCCAGGACCTTGCGTTCGACCATCTCGCGCGTCGTGTCGCAGAAGTACCTGAAACTCGCCTCGCTCCCGGACTCCTCGACGGCAACGCCTTCGCGCACGCCCTTCCGAACGTCGCGGCGGCACTTACTGCTAAACGATTTCAGAAGGGTCTCGTCATCGACGTCAATGCGGACTAGGTACGTGCCACGGGTCACGTCCCTCGGCTCAAACCCGCTCTGCTCCAGTGCCTGGCGCAGCGTTTTGCTGTAGTCCACCCCGCTGACGTCGACGCCGCTGAAGACTCGGCACCGGGACTCGATCTCGGCGATGCCTTCGTCGCGCGCGAACCGCTCGGCGGCCCCAAGCAGCGCACCGGCCATCGCCGTTGCCTGCCCACCGTCCGCCAGCATGGCCACTATACGGGCGAGCGAGTATGGCACAAGCGGGATCTTCTTCACGATCATGGCAAGTCCCGCTTGCATCATCTCTCCGTCATATGCAGCAAAGTATTGCGGGCTCCACCCGCCCGCCTGCCAGTACGCCTGCGCGCGGCTCGCCGCCAGCGCCGTGGCCTGGGGGTGCTTCTCGACAAACGCATCCCATCGGTCAGCATGTCTGTCGGAGATTGGTCTCACGGCGGCCGTCATCGAAGCACTCCGCGTTGCTCAGTCCCCACGCCCCCTCTTACCGGCCGCCGCGGTGTTCGTGTCGACTTGCCCGGCCTGGGCGTGTTGAGTATCCTCGAGCCTGTTACCGTTCTTGCCATCGGCGTCGCAGACCGCATCAAGAATCCTCGCCAGTTGCCCCGCCTGCTCGCGACGGGAGTACCTACGGATGGCATCCGGCCGGCCGCGGAACGCCACGGTGCCTGAGGACTTCCACTCGTCGTACCACATCTTCAGCGCCCGGGTAACCTCGCCCACATCCGATGCAGAAACACCGGCGTCCGTGTCTGCCAGGAGGTCCGTCGTGACGTCGCCGCCCGGTACGTCCAGCACAGGCCGGCCCACCCCCAGGTAGTCGAAGACCTTCCCTGTGGTAACGCCCTTGTGAATAGAGGTACTCAAAAGAAGAAGCACTGTGGTTTCTTGCTGGAGCCTGATCATTTCGCCGTACGGCACCCGAGGGTGGACGTCAACAACCTCGCGGCAACGAAACCTGCCCGACAACTCGCTTATGCGTTCGGGCCTGCTGCCAAAGAAGTTAAGCCTGAAGTCCTGCAAATCGACCTTCCCCTGATCCGACAGCCGGTCCAGGGCCCCGAAAAGCGGCGTGGGGTCCTCATATGCAGTGACGGTCCCATAGTACCCGACCGTGAAACGATCCGAAACCCGGTCCTGAGGCTCCGGGAAATCCTGGGGATCGAAACCGTTCGGTATGACGTGAAGCGGCGCCCGGTGGCGGGATTGCAGAACCTCGGCGAGGGGGGTGCTGACCGTCACCAGGGCGCTGGCGTTGCGACATGCCCGGACCTCTCCCTTCACGTGACGCTGAAGTTGAAACCCCCGCAGATCGATATCGGGCAGGTCTCGGAAATCAGCGACCCACGGTATCCCGTGGCGCTTCGCGGCACGGCCGGCCACGTAATGCGTCAGACCGGGCGTGTACGTGGACCACAGCGCGTGGAACCGCTCCTTGCGGACGACCGTGTCGGCGGCTGAGAGCAACCGCCGCGCAAAGCCGAACGGCGCCCGGTAAGGCCAAATCGTCTCCGCCATCCTGCGCAGCGCCCGGCCAAGCCGTCCTTTCGGCTCTTTCGGATAGGGCACCCGTATGGTTCTGCACACGTCCGGGCGCGCCGCGAGGCTGGAGTCGTAATATTGCGGGCTGCTCTCAGGCGTCCAGTCGGGGCAAAGCACCACGGGCGTCCAGCCGAAATCCGGCAGGTACTTGGCCAGTTTGGCCGGCCGATGGGCCCCCGAAGCGTTCAGCGGGTAGAAGGCCCTTGTAATCAGGAGCACACGCTTGGCCATCAACCGTTTCTCGCAAACCGGCGGTCCCTGGGAAACGCGAAGGGGCACTCCTTGATTCGACCCTCCCGCCGGTGGAAATCCAGCCGTTCCCCGCACCACAGACTTGCATTCTAAACTCCATGGCCTCACATTCAAGAGGGCGATAGCAACAGGCCGAGGCGTTTTCTTTGGCAACGCCGTCACCGAGCGACGATAATAGGCAAACAGAAGGCGATGCCGGTTCGGCGAGCAGCCAAGCCCATCTTGCGTTACCGGGCCCCGTTTCCAGCACCCACCATCCGAGTACAGAACGTAACCATGAACACCGAACGGCCTCCTCAGACCGCCAGCGGCAGCCCTGCGGACGTCTCCGACACGCTAAAGGTCAAGAAGTCCACGACCGGTTTCATCGGCAGCGCCGTGGCGCTGAGTGTCGGCACGGCGGTGGCCCAAGCGGTTACGATCCTTATCTCGCCCATCCTATCAAGGCTGTTCTTGCCGGAGGCATTCGGCCTGGCGGCCCTGTTCACGTCCGTTGCGGGCACGGTCGGTCTTGCCGGCTGTCTCTCTTACCAACTCGCCATCATGCTCCCGGAGGATGACAAGACGGCGGCCAACCTGTTCGGCCTCTGTGTGCTGCTGACGGGGGGTATGACGCTGCTGGCGGCGCTGGTCATGGCCGTGGCGGGGGACTCGCTCTTGGCCCTTATGCGGGCGGAAGACCTGGCCCCCTACAAGTGGCTGGTTCCGGCGGGCGTGCTGATCGCAACGGCCGCCCTCCCGCTCCGGTACTGGAACAGCCGGCACAACCACTTCAAGCGCCTGGGCATGGCCTCGGCCGGGGCGTCGCTGGTCAACGCGGGCGCCACCTTGGGGGCGGGGTTCGCGGGCTTCACGTCCGGCCTTCACCTCATCCTGGCCCGCTTGCCGGGGCAAGCCACGCCGCCGGCGTTTCTCGGATGGCGTTTCCTGAGCGCCGACCTGCGATTCTGCCTCAGGCACTGGACGCTGTCGGGCATGTGGCAGGCGGCCAAGCGGTACAAGAAGTTCCCGCTGATCACCAACTGGACGGCGTTGCTCAACATGATTTCCCGCCAGGCGCCGGTTTTTCTGATCGCGGCCTTTTTCGGCCCGACGCCAGTGGGCCTGTATGCCCTCGGACGGCGGGTGCTCAGCCTGCCGAGCACGCTCATCGCCCAATCGATTTCCCAGGTCTTCTTCCAGCGCGGCGCGGTCAAGCAGGCATCCGGCCAGGACCTGGGCAGCCTCGTCCGGAACGTCGCTACGCGCCTGATCACGGTCGGCCTGCTGCCGATGCTCATCGTCGGCATGGTGGGGCCGGACCTGTTTGGCTTCGTCTTTGGCCAGAACTGGCGCGAGGCCGGCCTGTACGCAAGCATCCTGGCCATCTGGCTGTTCACGATGTTCGTCAGTTCGCCGCTGAGTCCGGTCCTCATGATCCTGGAACGGCAGGGGCTCCAGTTCATCCTGAACGTTCTGATGTTCGTCACGCGCGTCGGGGCGCTCGTCGTGGGAGGGCTGGTCATCGGGGGGGCCCCCATGGCGCTGCTTGTGTTTAGTGGAGTCGCTAGCGTGGGAACAATGGTTGGCTTTGCCACCGTCGTGTACTTGACAAGAGCGGGGTTCGGCGCGATTCTCCTGCACCTTCTGCGGCAGTTGCTCTGTGCCACCCCTACGGCGGCCATCATCGCCGTGGTGAAGTGGGGGCTCGGACTGGGCCCCGTGTATGTGTTCCTGGCGGCTGCGGTTTCCACCCTGCCGTACGTCCTCATCGCCCTGCGGCAAGATGCGGAGTTGCGGTCGGCGCTGAGGAAGGCCCTCCTGAAGGTCGTTGGAAAGTGATCGAAGGGGTGACCCGCGGCGCCGAAACCGCTTGGCAGTGAAAAACGCATGTGGCTCCGAGACGCCTACCGAAAACCTGAAGGCCCCACGGCCGTCGTCGCCTTCCTGGGCGACACGTTGTTCGGCTATCCGCCCGGGGTGCGGGTGGAGGTCGATCCGTCTCTTCCCCGCCTCCTGGCCGAGTGCGACCACGTGGTGGTGAACCAGGAAGGGCCGCTGACCACCGCCCCGCCCTCGTTCCACTCCGGGGCGGTCCTGGCGTCGGCGCCGGCCGCCGCGAGCGACCTGGCGGCCCTCGGCGTAAGCGTTGCCACGCTCGCCAACAACCACATGCTGGACCACGGCCGCGAAGGGCTGGAGGAGACGCTGTGCCTTCTGGCGGAGAACGGAATCAAGACCGTCGGCGCCGGCCGCACCCGCGCCGAGGCACAAGCGCCCTGCCTCCTGGACCTCCCCTCCGGGCCGATGGCCATCGTGGCCTGCACCGATCACTGCCGCACCCGCAGCCCGGCGGAGGAAGCGCTCGTCGCGTGCCCGGTGGACGTGGGGGCGCTGAAGCGCCGGATCGGCCGCCTCCGCGAGCAAGGGCACCTCGTCTGCGTCCAGTACCACGGAGGGCAGGAGTTCTTTCGGGTTCCCTGGCCCCGGCGGCGCCGCATCCTTCAGACCTTGTCGCGGGCAGGGGCACAGATTGTCATCGCCCACCATGCCCACGTCTTCCAGGGCATGCAAGCCGACAAGGACCGGATAATTGCCTACGGCCTGGGGAATTTCTATTTGAACACCACGGGCTGCGCAAAACGCAAAGGCACGGGCACGGGACTGGTCTTGGCCGTGGAAATCGACGCCAGCGGCCCCTATGCCGTGAGGCACCTATTCGTAAGAACCGACATAGACCGCCCTGCCGTCCGTTTGTTGACCGGACGAGAAAAGGAGAGCGTGGAGTCGATCTTCCGGGGCCTGGGCAGCACCATGCACTGCCACCGGGAATACCAACGGGCCCATCGTTACGAATGCTTCATGCGGCTGGCAGGCAACCACAGCACGAAGCCTCCGCGGATCAAAGGCTGGCTCGGGCGGGTAGCGCGTTTCGGTCTGAACGCGTGTTCGCATCTTGTCCGAGCCCCGTCGGACGTTGTGGCCCGGCATGTGTTGGGCTCGGCCCTGCTCGCCGTTCCCGGATTCCTGACCGGCTTCGGGCGGAGGGTCGACTGGTTCCCCGAGGGTTGGAAAGAACAACGCAACCGGTGAAGGCAGATCCGCACATGACGCCCAAAACGACGTTGCGGCTCCGCGACCCCCACATCGCCTGGTACAGCGCCAAGAACCCCGACGGCGTGCAAGCCGAACTCTGGGGCCGGGGGTACGCCATCATCGACGGCACGTATCGCGAGGGACAGGATTTCGTTGATCGCGTCATGGCCGCTTGCAGCGGTGACGACGGGGGCCTCGGTGCCGACGCCCTGAAGCGTCTCATCCCCAACATCGACGGCGGCTGGGCGCTGGTGGCCCGCTGGCCGGACGGGCGGGTCCTGGCCGTCGCCGACCGCGTCCGCAGCATACCGCTGTTTTACGC
>CAZNSB010000130.1:0-11428 GCA_964575155.1 uncultured Planctomycetaceae bacterium
TTGTGCTCCTGCCCCCCGATCGCGATGCGAAACAGAAAGACCGGCACGACGCTCTCGACGGCCGGGGCCGAGCCCACACGGACGTCGGCGACCATGCGGGCGTGGGCCAGGCTCACCCCCCCGCCGCTGGCGGTGGAGATGTTGTCGCCGTAGCGGGAGGCATAGACGATGAGGTCGGCGTCGACGGCCTTCCACCTGTCGGCCACCTCCTCCAGCGACCCCCGCGACAGCCCCGACAGCGTGATCAGCATGCACACCCCGATGGCCACCCCCAGCGCGCTGAGTGCGCTCCGCAGCTTATGATGAAGGATGTTGGCCAGCGCCAGGGGAACCATCGGCTCGGATTGTAGCGGGCGCCGAATCGTCGGCCAAAGGAAATCGACGCCCGCGCCCGCCGCGGGTGCGTCTTGCGAACCAACCAGCCGGGCGGCCGGCCGGTTCGCAGACGGCGGGCGCGGAGCCCCCCCCGGGGGGGGGCGTCGCCCGGCCGACGGGGAATTCCTGCAACCCCCAGAGTGCATCTGCGTTCAAGACGGTAGCGGCGCCGCCGGGGCGGGGAAAGGCTTCGTCGCCGCCGCGGCGAACATGGTATGCTTTCGTGGTGCGGAAGTGAGGTCGGGCTTGGGAACCGGTCGAGTCATCCTGGCGGCGGCTGTGGTGCTGACGGGTGCGGCGCGCTCGCCGGGGCAGGCGGCGTGGTGGAATTTCAAGTGGTCCCACCGGCGGGTGGTGACGGTCTCCGACGTGCCCCGGACGCGCCTGCCGGGCGAGGAGGTCGCCGTGGTGACCATGCCGACGGGGGGGCTCGTCCGCCCGGACGGGCGCGATATCCGCGTCGCCACCGGCGCCGGGACGCTGCTGCCGCACCGCGTGCTCATGGTCGGCCCGGGCGACCGGGTCCGGGTGGCCTTTGCCCTGCGGGGGGGGATCACCCGCTACTACGTCTACTTCGGCAACGCCGACGCCCCCAAGCCGACGGGCGAGCTGAAGGTCCGCCGCGGCGTCCTGCTGGAGATGTGGGCCCACCCCGGCGGGACGGTCCGCAACCTTCAACAGGCCACCCGGCTGCTGGAGCGCGTCCGCGAGCTCATCGGGCGGGACTTCCTCTCCCGGGTGTTCCTCGGGCACAATCCCTTCGGGCCCCAGGACCGCGTGTGCAGCGTGTTCACCGGCCACCTGATCTGCCGGAACGCCGGCGAGTACGAGTTCTCCACGTCCAGCCGGGACGCCTCCTTCCTGCTGGTGGACGGGAAGCTGGTGGTCAGCAACGGCGGGCGCCACCGCCCGCAGCGGCGGGCGGTGCGGCGGGGGGAGGTCCGGCTGAGCGCCGGGCTGCACGAGCTGAAGCTCTACCACGTCAACGCCGGCGGCGACCCGGTGGCGGTGGCCGCCTGGAAGGAGCCGCGAGGCCGGCGGCTGTGGGCGATCCCCCCGGGGGCCTTCGCGCCCGTTCGCCGCGCCCGCTGCGGGATCGCCGAGCGGTACGGAAAGAGCTACCACGCCGACTTCCTCCCCGTGCACGCCGGGGAGGCCTTCATGGCCAACAAGTACTACCAGCGGTACACCTTCGAGGCGCTTCTGAAGGGCGCGTCCGTGACCCCGCCGAAGTACCAGTGGGACTTCGGCGACGGGCAGTCCGCCACCCACGCCAAGTGCGACCACGTCTACCTGCGCACCGGGCCGTTCAAGGTCACCCTGACGGTACGCCTCGCCGGGCAGACGCTGACGCGGGCCAACCGCATCTACGTCACCCGCGCCTGGGAGAAGGTCACCCGCCCCCGCCTGGACCCGCTGGCCGACCACGCCGGCATCGTCTCCGGCTATGACTTCACCCGGGCGGAGGCGCCCGAGATCTGCGAGGCCATCGCCCTGCTCAAGCGAGCGGGCATGTCCAAGGCCATCCTCCGCGCCGGGGACGCCCTCGTCAAGCGAGACGCCGCCCCCGCGGGGGCCCTCGCCGAGGCCATGGACCTCTACGCCGAGGCCCTGGTGGCCGACGGGCAGGCGGCCCGCGCGGTCGCCGCGATGCTGAAGGCAGCGGAGATGACCCGGGCCCCGGCGGTGCGAGCGGTTTTGACGACCGCGGCGGGGGAGATGGCCCTCAAGGTGCCCGATCTCGACCGCGCGCTGGCGATCTTCCAGCAGGCCCTGAAGAAGTACTCGGCCCTGACGACGGGCGGGGCCATCCGCCAGGCCAGGATCGGCATCGGCGACGTCTGGCGGGCGCGCGGCGATTACGCCAAGGCGGCCAAGGCCTACCAGGCCGCCCGCCCCGCCGGGGAGGCCAGCTTCGAGAAGCAGGCCGTCCGCAAGGGAGACCTCGCCCGCCACGCCGAGGACTACATCCGCCGGCGGCAGTACGCCGACGCCGAGGAGTTCCTCGGTCGGCTGGAGCAGGAGTTCCCCGCCGAGAAGCTGGAGGGGTTCTCGACGCTGCTTCGCGTCCGGCTGGAGCTGGCGCGGCGGCGTCCGGCGGCGGCCGCCGAACAGGTCGAGCAGCTCATCCGCGTCAACCCACGCAGCAACTACGCCCCCGAGCTGCTGAACCTCGCCGAGCAGGCGTACCGCAAGCAGGGCCAGCGCGACTTGGCCCGGCGGGCGCTTCAGAGGATCGTCACCAACTACCCCGAGAGCCCCCTGGCCGCCGAGGCCCGCAAGAGGCTTACCGCCAGCCAGTCCGCCCCGAAGAAGTAGCGCGGGCGGTGGGTGGCATGGCGGGCGCTTTTTCCCGCCATGCGGGTCAACATGGCGGCAAACAGCGGCCGCCATGGCACCCAGGGCAGACGACGTCCGCCATGGCACCCAGGGCAGACGACGTCCGCCATGGCACCAACCAGTTGACCAGTGAACCCCTCTGCTACTGGAGCTGCCAGTTCCGGCGGAGGTACCACTCCACGGTCAGCAGGGCCACGAAGATCAGGAACAGGGCGGTGAAGTTGTAGAGGCCGAGCTGCCTGGCGGCCGGCGGGGGAGGCAGGGCGGCGCCCTTGCGATGGATGATCTCGTCGATGATCTCCGGGAGGGCGGCCAGTTCGGCGTAGCGTCCGCGGCGGGCGTCGGCAATCGCCTTCAGCGTTGCCGCGTCCCGCGCCACCCGGTCGGTCTCCTGCGACCGCGCCGCCACGGTCAGCGGCAGGGAGTCGGCCCCCAGGAGCTTACCGTCCTTGTCGGTGGCCCGGACGGTGAAGGTGAGCCTCCCGCTGTAGGCGGGGCGGTGCGTCCCCTCGTACAGCCCCGCCCCGCCGGCGCTCCGCTGGAGCGTCAGCTTGACGGCCTTGGACTCATCCTCCCCCTTCAGCTCGGCGGCGACGGTGGCGTCATTGGCCGGCTGGCCGTCGGCGCCCTTGACCAGCGCGGTCAGCTTCACCTTCTCCCCCTGCCGGACGTACCCCGTCTCCAGCCGCGCCAACGCCGCCGCGCCCTGCTGCTTCTGCTTCTTCTCCACCCCCGCCAGGTACCGGATCAACTGCCCCCAGAAGCGGTGGTAGGGGCTCTCGGCGCCCATGCGCCGCAGCC
This sequence comes from uncultured Planctomycetaceae bacterium, assembly GCA_964575155.1. GTDB lineage: Bacteria > Planctomycetota > Phycisphaerae > SM23-33 > SM23-33 > CAZNSB01. Next base: position 3,517 of record CAZNSB010000130.1, read on the forward strand.
GGAGGTACCACTTCCAGGTGGTGTCTGCGGTGAAGGCGGCGGCCCGGCCTTTGCCGTACTGGTGGATGGCGAGGACGGTCAGGGGTCCGGCCCGGTTGCCCCGGGTGGGGTGGACGGCCAGGACGTTTGCCCCCGCCCTGACGCCGGGGACGCTCACGCAGCCCAGCAGTTGGGGAAGGGCCTTGACGGGCTTGCGGGAAGGCCCGCCGAAGAAGTCCGCCAGATCGGCGAAGACGGCAGAGGCGCCCCCGACTGCGGTGAGCCTGGGGACGAAGGGGGTGGTTTCCTGCTGCTGAGCCCGGCCTCCGCAGAGGACGGGCAGGGCCGCCTCGACCGGCGTCCCGCCGTACCCGCCGGGTCCGAAGCTGTTCCGCCCGCCCAGCATCAGCAGCGCCTTGCCCTCGTGGACGAACTTGCGGATTCTCTCGAGTTGACTGCTGTTGAGGAAGGTCCGGTCCAGGTCGCCGAGGATCAGCACGTCGAAGAACCCGAACTCCTCCTCGCTGCGGGGCAGGTCGCCCAACTGCTTCCCGTCGATGCTCCCCTGGGCCAGGAAACGGTTCTCCTGAAGACGGACCAGCGACATGAACTTCAGGTTCGGGTCGGTGGACAGGACCCGCCGGAGGTACTTGTATTCCGGGCGGAGGGTGCCCTCGACGTACAGCACGCGGAGGGTGGGGTTGACCACCAGGACGTGCAGCTCGGCGGCGTTGTCCTCGGCGATGCCCTCGGCGGGGTTGGGCTGGACGACGGCCTTGAGCTTTCGGATGTCGGCTCCCGGCCGGTCGGCCGGCGGGTCGCCGGGGGTCCACTTCAGCTCGACGGGCAGCTCGACGGCGTGGGCGTCGGAGAGGACCTGCTGGGAGTCGGCCTCCCTCTCGGCCTCGGTCAGGAGGACCTTGGAGGGGATGTTCGCCCACCCGGTCAGCAGGACCCTGGCCTTCACCGACGTGACGTTGTTGCGGATCACCTCCAGCGGGGCCTCGACGCTGAGAAGGCGGACGTTCCGCCGCCCGGCGGCGGTCTCGTCCTCGCTGCCCACCCCGATGGCGAAGATCGGCACGGGCGAGCGGGCGGCGGCTTCCGCCGGGGCGCCGCCCTCGGCGTTGTGCAGCCCGTCGCTGATGAGGATCACCCCCGCCAGCTTCCGCTCGGTGTACCCCTCCACGCAGCGAAGCAGCGCCTTGGCGATGTCCGTGCTCTCCGTCCCCGCCCCCGTCGGGGTCAGCTTCTCCAGCTCCGCTGCGCCCTCCACCGTCTGCACCCGCTCGGCGAAGTGATGCCAGGCCACCCGGAAGTGCCCCTTCAGCCGATCCGCCTGGGCGGTGAGGGCCTGGACGGCCTGGCGGTACCGGCTGGGCAGGTCCGCCTGGTCGATCGTGTCCATGCTCCCGGAGCGGTCCAGAAGCACCGGCAGCACCAGGTGGGCCTCCTCCCCCACCGGCTGGATGCTCAAGGCCGGCTTGAACAGGATCAGCAGCAGCGCCAGGATCGCCAGGAACCGCAGCGCCAGCAGGACAGTCATGCGTCTTCGCCCGAGGTACGCGTACACCGCCGAGTAGAACACCCCCACCGCCAGCATGATCACGCTCGCCAGCAGCACGAACCACAGCACCTTGTTTGCGGTCCGCTCCAGCGGCGCGCTGACGGCGGCAACGGTCACGCAGACCCCCGCCACCGCCCCGGCCAGCGCCATCGCCGCCCCCTCCACCCGCCGGCCCTTGGCGAGAAACTGCCACACGCCGTAGGCCAGCACCGCCCCCGCCACCGCCGCCCCCAGCGCGGAAAGCAGGTACAGGTTCTCCACCCCCTCGAACTGAAGCGACGTCCTCGCCATGCGGTCCTCACTGTAGGCCCTTCCGCCCGCCGGGGCAAGGCCGACACTCCGGCGGGGGCCCAGGCACGGATGGACAAACGCCCGGGAGGCCGGCGGCTTGCCCGGCGGGGGCGATCCGGCGGGAATTCCTTGAACAGGCCCGCGGCCGGCGGTATCCTCCCCCCCGACGCGCGGCGCTTGCAGAAGGGGAGATGCAACCATGGCGGCGGCACTTTCGGACTACTTCTACTGGTGGCAGGGGGTCCTGCTGGCGGCCTCCGTTGTGGTCTGGGTGTTCGGCGCCGGGGCCCTGCTGTGGGTCGGCGGGCGGTTCATCGCCAAGGCCCCCAAGGCGACCTTTCGGCGCGCGCTGGCGGCCAACGTGCTGGGGGGCATGTGCGCCTCCCTGGGCGTCACCTTGTTGAACCTCTCCATGCGGACCGTCCCCGGACCGGCGCTCTTCGCCGGCGGCTACGCCGGCGGAGTGGCAGTGTACTGCCTGATCGTCATGGCGATGTTCAGGACCACGTTCCCCAAGGCCGTTCTGGCCTGGCTCCCGACGATCCCCGCCGGGATTGTCGCTGTCGCGATGCTGGTCTCCATGCTCATGCCCACCCTCGTCCGGGGCCGGGAGATGGCCCGGAGAGTCGTGTGTAGGATGAACCTTTACCAGGTGGACGCGGCGCTCCGGTTGTACATGACGCAGACCGACGGGGACATGCCGCCGAGCCTCGATGTCCTCCTCGAAAGCGCAGGCATGGGAAGGCGGTGTCTTTCCTGCCCATCCGACGAGCGGCGCGGCGGGGTGGACTACTTCTACCTCCCGGCCCGTGCCAACGATGATCCCATGAAGATCGTCGCCTGCGACTTTGGCGACAACCACCGGGGGGAGGGGCGAAACGTCCTCTTTCGGGATGGCCGCGTCGTCTGGCTGACGCAGGCGGAGTTCCAGGCCGAGCTGGCCAGGCCTCACAATGCCGCCTTCGCCAAGGCCCTGGGCCGGGCCGAGGCCACTCGCCTGCGTCGGCGACCGGCGAAGGCCCTCGACGCGCCGTAGCCCAACATCCCTCTGAGGCTCCGGGCTCGGTTGGCACCGCCTGCTTCCCCGGCTGTCTCTTTTGAGCAACGGACCGGCCCGCTGCGTGGCAGGAACGATCACCCGCGCCGGCAGCAGTAGTCGAAGAAGCCGATGCCCTCCAGCTCGGCACCGAAGGCGTCGTATTCGGCGTCGGTGATCTGCCTCAGCGGCGGGCGGACGGGGCCGCAGTCCAGCCCGATCATTCGCATCACCGCCTTGGCCGCCCGCGGGCCGCCGCCGTACCGGCCAAGCACGGCGATCATTTCCGCGGCCCGGGCCTGGTCCTGCCCGGCCGCCGGCATGTCGCCGGCGAGGTAGGCCTCCACGATCCGCTGGTACAGGGGCGCGGCGAAGTTGTAGGTCGTCCCGATCGCCCCGCGGGCGCCGACGGCCAGGGCCGACAGGAAGATCTCATCGCGCCCGAAGCGCATGTCGAAGCGCCCCTCCTGAAGGCGCAGGCACAGCGTGAAGTCCATCAGGTCCTCGTGGGTGAACTTCACTCCGGCCAGGTTGGGGATGCGTTCGGCGGCGGCGGCGAGGAACTCGACCATGGGCAGGCGGACCCCGGTCAGGGCGGGGATGTGGTAGTAGTAGAAGGGCGTTAGGGGCGCGGCCGAGGCGATCTCGGCGCACCAATCGACCAGTTCGCCCGCGCCGGCGGGCCTGAAGTACAGCGGCGGCAGCGTGGCGACCCCGTCGGCGCGGATGGCTTGTGCGTGCTCGGCGAGCGCCTTGGCGTCGCCGGCGGCCAGGCAGCCGACGTGGACGAGGATGCGGAAGTCCCCGGACGCCGCTTCCCGCCAGCGCCCGGCCACCTGCATGCGCTCCGCGACCGTCAGCGAGACGCCCTCGCCGGTGGTGCCGCAGACGAAGGCCCCGACGATCCCATTGGCGGCCAGGGCCGCCGCCTGGGCCTCGATCACCTCCAGCTTCACGCTCCCGTCGGCGCCCATCGGCGTCGGCGGGGGGGCGATGAAGCCTTTGAATGCCGCGCTCATGAAGGGCTCTCTTCTCCGCGCCCGCGGATTCCATCGCCTATATCGGTCTGGCGGCGGCGCATCTGGAGCTTTCCGCCGGCGGGCGCGGCGCCAGGCAGGTGGCACCCCGAAGTTCAATCTTGACAATGTACTACCCGCGCAGCGCCTTGCGGGCGGCGGCGAGGCGGCGGGCGGCGAAGGGCCAGTTGGCCAGCTTCATGAAGGCCTCGACCCACTCGGCGCGGGCGCTGGCGTACTGGAGGTAGTAGGCGTGCTCCCAGACGTCGGCGACGAGCAGCGGCACGGCGGTCCAGACGGCGAGGTTCTGGTGCTTCTCGGCCTGGAGGATGAGCAGCCTGTCGCCCACGGGCTCGTAGGCCAGGACGCCCCACCCGCTGCCCTCGACGGCCTTCGTGGCGGCGGCGAAGTGTGCCCGGGCGGCCTGGACGGAGCCGAAGTCCTTCTTCATGGCCTGGGCCAGCTCGGCGGGCACGGCGCCCCCGCCGGGCGCCATCGAGTGCCAGAACAGGCAGTGCAGGACGTGCCCGCTGCCGTGGAACGCCAGCGCCCGCGAGAGGGCCTTGATCGCGGCGTAGTCGCCGGCCTGGCGTGCGGCGGCGAGCTTGCCCAGCGTGGCGTTGAGCCCGCGGACGTACCCCGCGTGGTGCCTGGTGTGGTGGATCCTCAGGGTCCGGGCGTTGCAGGCGGGGGCCAGGGCCTCGTAGGGGTAGGGCAGGTCCGGCAGGGCGTACTTGCCGCCGGCGGCGGCCTGCGGGAGGGCCAGCCCGCCGCTGCCCTCGGCGGCCCCGGCCGACAGGGCGCACCCGCCCATTCCCGCCAGCACCGCCCCGCCCCCCAGGAGCTTGATCGCCTCGCGTCGTGAGATGTTCGCCTGCATGTCGTCGTTCCTTTCCATGGGCCCGCCGCTGCGCGGAGCGCCCGCCGGGCACACATCATTTCTAGGCCGGCGCGACGGGCTTTTTCAAGTCGGCCCGGGCGGCGGGGTCAATTGGACGGGGCGCCGCCGGCGGGGACCTCCCCGTGGGTGGCGGCGTACAGGATGAGGTTCAGCGCCAGCTTCCTGGCCTGGACGCCGCGGTGGGGGGGCCCCGGGCGGGGGGGCCGGCCCTCGATGTCGCCGGCCGTTGCGCCCGCACAGAGCACGGCGGCGATGCGGTCGTCGATGCGCGCCTCCCACAGCTTCGGCGCCCCGGCCGGGCGGGTCGCCCCCCCAGGCCGAATCCGCCTGAGGTCCGCGCCGATCCCGCCTGCGAACCGCCCGGTGAGCAGGGGGCTGTCCGGGGCCGACTGCCTGACCTGCTCGGGCCGGAGCAGCTCGCCCAGCAGCTTCCTGGCGGCGTCGTGGAAGTCGCGCCGGCCGGACGCCGGGACGATCAGCAGGGTCCCGCCGGCCTGGAGGTACTTGCGGAGGTGGGCCTGCTGTTTCCGGGAGAACCTGGCCGGGACGCTCCCCGTCAGCCACAGCACCGTGGCGACCCGCTTGATCGGGCGCGAGGCGTCCGCCGGCGGAAGCTCCTTCAGGGTCACCGAGAGGCTTTGGGTCAGGGCCTCGTCCAGCCGCTGCACCACCTGCGGGCAGGCCAGAAAGTCGCCGGCGTACTTCACTCGGGCCAGGTGGATCGTTCGCCGCACCGGCGGGGGCGCCGCCTTTGGGGGCGCGGGCCTGACCGGCAGGGGGGCGAGGCGGCCGCGGGGCAGCTTGTCCCCCCCGGCATACAGGATGAGGTTGCCGGCGAGCTGAAACGCGGCGGCGCGCTCGGCGAAGCGGCCGCGATGCCATGCGTCGCTGAGGTCCTCGGCGAGGAGGAAGACCTGGGTCCGGCGCTCGTCGCCGATGCCGATGATGCCCCGGCGGTGCTCGGGCGCGATCTTGAAGTGCAGGCTGAAGACGGGGTGGTCTGGCGCGACGTCGGCCTGGCGGGAGCCCGGGATGGCGCGGGTGCAGCGCTGGGCGATCTTCTCGGCGGCGTCCTTGTCGGGCGCCTGGATCAGGCAGGTCCCGCCGGCGCCGACGAACCGGGCGAGGGGCTTTTCCAGCCCCTTCGGGGGGTCGGATCGGCCGGTGAGGTTCGCGTACAGCAGCGGGCAGCGGGCGGGGTGGACGGGCTCGCCGGGGGCGACGCGGAGCCAGGTGAGCGGCCGGCGGAACTTGCGGGCGAGCCACCGGGCGATTCGGGCGGCGTCGCGCGGGTCCGCGGCGGGGGCCGGACGCTGCTTGGCGTCCAGGTCCAGCCGGGCGATCACCACCGGCGCGGCGACCTTCAGCAGGCACAGCAGGGCCAGGGAGGTGTCCACGACCGAATTGTCCTTGCCCCACGACCCGTTCTTCTCCTGCCCGGTGCAGAGGGCCCGGGCGATCTCGGCGGCCGGATCGTGCCCGGCAGTCGTCCCCGTCCCGGCGGCGTCGCCGGCGCGGGCGAGGCAGAACAGGTAGTAGTAGAACTGGCTGGGCTCGTGCGTCCAGCGGTACCCGGGCACCTTCCGGATGTCGTAGTTCTTTTTCAGCCACTGCATCCCGCGGGCGATCCGCTCCTCGTGGAGGAGCTTGCCCGGGGCGCGCGGGGCGTCGTCGCGGCGGCGGGGCGGGGGTTCGAGCTGCTCGGCCAGGATGAAGCAACTGGCGACGGCGGCGGCGGTCATGGAGCCGTAGGAGTCCGCCCGGCGGGCGGAGCGTTTGCCCGCGCGGCCCTGGTAGCCCCACCCGCCGTCGGTATTCTGCCCGCTGCCCCAGAACAGCCCGGCCAGCCTCCAGGTCCGGACGCCGACGGCGTCGCCCGCGTCGGAGGCCTCCCGCAGGGCCAGCAGGGCGAACTGGCTGTTGGAGGCGTCGGTATAGTTCCCAGCGAGGCGCGTCATGGCCGAATCGGGCCCGTAGCCCCACCCGCCGTTGCGCTGCTGGTGTTTCAGAAGCCAGGCCACGTCCTCCCTCATCCGGCGGCGGCCCGTATCGGCCAGAAGGGAATACACCATCACCCGCAGGCTCCGCGTGTACGTCTGCTCGGGCTGAACCGAATTGAGGTACCGCAGCGTCTCTCGCAGGTGCGCCTCGTCGGGCGCCTGGCCGGCCCACAGCAGCGCCAGGGCCGCCAGCGCCTCGGCACCGCCCTCGAACTCCTTGCTGTGGCGGTTGGGAAAGCTCCCGCCGGGCGTCTGCCGGGAATGGAGGAAGGCCACGGCCTTCTTGACGGCGGCCTGGACGTCCCTGTCCGTGACCGGACGCTTCGGTCCCGGCGCCCCGGGCGGGGCCCCGCCGGCCGGTTGCCCCCACCACCCAAGCCAGCACGCCGCCAACCCCAGCAACGCCCCCGGCAAGGGGACTCGCTCCCTGCGTTCATCATGACGGGTCTTGCCGTCCATGTCTGCCTGTTGAACACACTGTAAACGCCGGCGGCCCCTGCGTCCATGGACTTGGCGCGGGGTGTGTCTGCTTGCCGCAGGCAGGCGTGACCGCCCTTGGAGGACTGCGGCCGAGAGGAGTCGAACCTCCACGTCCCTAAGGACACAGGCACCTGAAGCCTGCGCGTCTGCCAATTCCGCCACGGCCGCGGGCGCCGGCGCCGGCGCGCCAAGGCTATTATCGTCCGAGAAGGGCCGTTGCGACAAGGCCGGTTGTGGCGAAAATCCCGAAAATGCGCTTGCCGAGAGGGCGGATATGCGTAACATAGTCGTTCCTTTGGTGGCGGCATGGAGTCTGGATATGCCTCGCAGGTGTGCGTTCACAGGCAGGAAGGCCGGGGCGGGGCGGAGGTACAGCCGGCGCGGAAAGGCCAAGTACCTCGGCGGCGTCGGGCGGAAGGTCACCTCCAAGACCAAGCGGACCTTCAAGCCCAACATCCAGAAGGTCCGGGCCGTCGTCAACGGCAAGGTCGTCCGCGTCAACGCCTCCGCCAAGGCCATTCGCAGCGGATTGGTCACCAAGCCCGCCAAGCGCGACTACACCCCACCGGCCGAGGAGGCCGAAACCCCCTAGTACTCTGTCAGCCGTCAAGTGATGGATAGAGTTTCTTCAACTTGATCCTG
>CAZNSB010000131.1:0-11414 GCA_964575155.1 uncultured Planctomycetaceae bacterium
AGCCATTCGCGGATGCCATCGTGCAGATTGTCGCGCTCAAATCAGACGCCGATGGTCAGCACCAGCACCGCGTCCGCGCCAAGCGAATGCGTGAGATCGATCCAGAATATCTGTGCACGACGGTCTGGAAAGACCACGAGGACGAGTATACGGTTCTTCCCAGTTGCTCCGGCGCAGTGTTGGCGTACGGCGATCGTGACAAAGGTGACCTTGATGGGGAATTGCTCAATATTGCTGGCGTAGAACGACAGCACGAAGAACGGGCCGAACAGGACCACGTGGATCGGCCAGCGGCCCAGTCTTGGCTTGCCCGCGTTTTCCACGAGGGCCTGCTCCTGCTTCAAAGGGAGGCATTCCGCATCAGGTACAGAACGCGCCCGCTTCCGGCGATGCCCTCGGAAGCCTCCACGGCGAAGTGCCGCCCGAAGGCGCGTTCGAAGCCCGCCCGGTGATAGTCCGGGAAGATGTCGGCCCTGGAGGCCAGCATGCGCTGCACCTGGGAGTCCTCTTTGGGGACGAACTCGATGATCAGGGTCCTGCCGAGGCTGCTGAGGAACCTGGCAATCCTCTCCAGCGGGACGTTGTTGGCGATGGCCAGGTGGTGGATCAGGGCCAGGGCCATCACCGCATCCGCCGGTCCCCGGCGGGCCAGCGACATGCGCTCCTCGTTCGCCCAGCCGATGTCGCCGCTTGGGTTGGTCAGGTCCATCACCAGCGGCAGCATGCGCCCGTCGCCGCGCTCGACGGCGTCGAGATAGTTGATCTCGACGGCGGCGCAGTCGGCATCGAAGGCGACCGTCGGGATGCGCCTTTCCGTGGCCAGTCTGCTGAAGACGCCGACGTTGGCGCCCACGTCCCAGACCGTCCGCGGTCGGGCGCGTTCCAGCATCCCGGCGACGACGGTCTTCTTGTGCCGCAGCGCCTCGGGGGAGTAATTGCTGAGGGAGTAGTACCGGGCCCATTCGGTGCCCGTCGGCTTCCACTTGAGCCTGCCGACGGCGGCGGAGAGGTTGTCCAGAAGCCCGCGCAGGGCCCTCCGGCTGACCTTGAGCTTTCGGGCATCGACGGGCGTGTCGGCGTAGCGCCGCTGGCTCCTGGCGTGAAGATGGACGTGCAGGTACAGAGACAGCGACAGCCGCTTCCGAACGCCCAGCAGCTTGTCGGCCAGGTCCAGCGGAACGCCGTCCATGTGGACCCGCAGCAGCCGGCCCAGCCGGACGTCCTTGTGGCTCATCAGCGCCAAAGGGGCAAGGAAGTGCTGGCAGAACTGCCGGTACGCCACCCAGGGCGCCCCCTCGCGGTACGTCTCGAAGCTCAGCGTGTCGATCAGGACCGCCCTGCCCCGCAGGAACTGCACGTTGTAGGCGCTGCAATCCTTCAGGGTCATGCCGGCTTCCATGGCCCGGGTCTGGATCTCCAGCGTCAGCAAGGCCGCGGCCTTGAACTGGCCGAAGCACCACTCATAGGGATAGGAGACGAACGGCACGAGTTCCGGGCGGATGACCTTGTAGGCGCCCTCCGAGGCCGCCAGGGCGGGATCGACCTCCTCGTGGCCGATGAGCAGCCCGGCGGCCGTCAGCCGGTCATACAGCCCCGACCTCATCAGCCGGTCGTAGTGATCCTTGTAGGAAAGGTTCACCTGGCGGCACAGCGTCCCCTCCCGCCGGAAGACCGCGCCGCTGGGATCGCGGAACGACCCGGAAGTGCTCGGGTCAGTCATCTGGTTTTCCTTCCGGCCGGTCTTCTTGCGGGTCCGGCTGCCTCCTGGTCCCGGGCCGGACGTTCTTCTTGCGTCCTCGGCCGAAGAGCCGCCCGGCGAAGAGCCGGATCTGCCGCCAGAAGACCTTGACGCCCAGCAGGCACGCCAGGGCCGAGCCCACCAGGACCTGCACGACGAGGCTTCCCGTCCCCGGGTCGAGATACGCCTGGGCCGGGCGGGCCAGCAGCAGCAATACCGACGCAAGGGCGACGCCGGGCCAGATGTTGGCAGAACGTCTCATTTCGGAAGGCGCCTCTGGCCGTCGAAAAAAAGTATATCGGCGGCCGTTGGCCGGTGCACACCTGTTTATCGGCAAGGACCCCGTCGAGCCGGGCCACGGGCAGAAGATTTCCTTGACCATTGCCCTCGCCGACGCGAAAGAGATCTCCTGAACCTCTTTGACGCGGAAAGGAACACCCATGCCGGAAGATGATCTGTTCGAATTCGAGCCGCTCACCGAGAGCGCCCGGGCGAGTCTGATGGTGCATCCGGCTGCCCGCGGCCCGAACCCGGTCAATCCCCTGCTGTACGGAAAGTTCTGCGAGCACCTCGGGCGGAACATCTACCAGGGGATGGAGGCGCAGGTCCTGCACAATCCCACGTTCGGGGCGCTGAAGGCGGACGAGGGCGTGATCCGACACGTGTCGGAGCGTTTGGGCTGGCCGGACCCGGCGGCGGTGTGGGCCTCCTACCAGGACGGCGGCGCGCTGGGCTGGTTGCGCCTGGGGTCGAAGGGCCAGGTGCTGCTGAGCCCGGACGCCGGCCCGCACGGCGGGCAGGCCCAGCGGTTCGAGACCGTCGGCTCAACGGGCGGCATCGGGCAGTGGACCCATCTGCCGCTGCGGCGGACGCGGGGCTTCGAGCTTCGGCTGGTGGGGCGGGCGGTGCGGGCGTGCCGGGTCGAGCTGGCGCTGGCGCCGGCCGAGGCCGACGGAAAGGCCCGACCGCCCGTCGCCCGCACGACGGTCAACCTGGCGGGCGAGTGGGCGAGCTTGACCGCCCGGCTGGACGTTCCCGAAGACGCCGACGTCGATCACGAAGGCCTGTTCCTCTTCAGCATCACCGCCGGCGCCGGCGCCAACGTGGTCATCGACCGCGCGCTGCTGTACCCGGACGATCACGTCGGCGGCGCCGACCCGGACATCATCCGGATGCTGACCGAGGCCCGCCTGCCCATCCTCCGCTGGCCGGGGGGAAACTTCGTTTCCGGCTACCACTGGCGCGACGGCGTGGGCCCGGCGGACGCCCGGCCGACGCTGCGGAACCCGGCCTGGGGCGGGCTGGAGCCGAACCTGTTCGGGACGGACGAGTTCATCGCCTACTGCCGCCGGGTCGGGTGCGAGCCCCTGATCTGCGTCAACGCCGGCAACGGCACGGCGGAAGAGGCCGCCGGCTGGGTCGAGTACTGCAACGGCACGCCGGACACGCCCATGGGCCGCCTGCGCGCGGAGAACGGGCACCCCGAGCCCCACGCCGTCCGCTACTGGGAGATCGGCAACGAGATCTTCGGGCGGCACCAGATCGGGTGGACCACCCCCGGCGGCAACGTCGACCGGTTCCTCCGCTTCGGGCGGGCCATGCGCCGGGCCGACCCGGCGATCCGTCTTCTGGCCTGCGGCGGGCTGCACCTGGGGGTGGACGCCGAATGGAACCGCCGGCTGAACCACGAAACCGCCGGCACCGCCGACTGCCAGACTCATCACATCCTCGAAGGCGGCAGCGTGGACGAGACGGTCGATCGCCACGAGCTGTTCCATGCCTTCATGGGGTATCCCATCCGCATCGGGCAGGACTACCGCCTGATGCGCGAGCGGATGCTCGAGGCCGGCATCGCCCGCCCCCGACTGGCGATCACCGAGCTGCAACTGTTCGCCCAGGTCCGCCGCCGGGGCCGCCACGAGGCACCCGTCGACATTCCAACCCCCGACACCATCTCCGAGGCCCTGTACGCCACCCTGATCCTCCACGAGTGCATCCGGCTGGGCGAGCTGGTGGAAATGGTGACGCACTCGGCGACGGTCAACCACGGCGGGGGGCTGCGAAAGGCCAAAGAGAGGGTCTGGGCCAACCCGGTCCACTACGCCCACGTCATGGGCGCCGCCCTGGCCGGGGGCATCCCGGTCGCCGTCAAGCTCGCCTGCGGGACCTTCTCCACCGGGCGCGAGTTCGGGCACCTGCCCGTCGTCGACGCCGCGCCCGACCTCGACGCCCTGGCCGTCGAGGCCCCCGACGGGAAGGGCCTGATCCTCATGCTCGTCCATCGCTCCGCCGGCGCCGGGCCGATCGAGCTGAACGTCGACCTGGGCGGATTCCCGGCCGGGACCGAAGCGGAGGTCCTGACCCTGAAGGGCGCGACCCTCAGCGACCGGAACACCATCGACGAGCCCGCCCGCGTCGTGCCCCGCCCCTCGTCGGCCGAAGTCGCCGGCGGCAAGATGACCCTGGCGCTGCCGCCGTACTCCCTCACGCGGGTGACCATCCCGGCGATCGGAGGCTGACGGCACCCCCCGGCGCGGGCTATTCCTTCAGGACCTTCTGGTGGACCTGATACCACGCCTTCAGCGTCAGGTAGTTCCGCAACGTGTACCCGCTGTGGCGGAGGCCTTCGTCGGTCCAGTCCGTGCGGTGCTCCTTGGGGTAGGACGGGTGCAGGCCGTCGGGGACCATGATCTTTCGCCATTCCTTCGGCTGGCGCTTGACGATCTCGGAGTAGAAGTCGATCAGGGGGACCTTCTTCTGCCTGGCGACGGCGATGGCGGCCTGGCGAAGGTCCAGGACAACCTTCAGCCCCGCCTCGCTGCCCACCTGCCGGCCGTGGGGAGGCAGCGTCGTCACGATCGGGATCGTCCCGTCGGCCAGCATGCGGTCGATGACGGCCGCGTACTTCTCGGTGTAGATGGGCGGGTGCGGGCCGGAGCCGACGTCGTTGGTGCCGAAGAGGATCACCGCGACCTCGGGGTTCATCTTCTTCTGCCAGGCGTCGACGTTTCGGAAGGCCCAGTCGATGGTCATGTTTCCGGTGTTGCCCCACCCGCCGCCCTTCCAACGGCGCCAGCAGGGGCGGTGGATGTACTTCCGGGCCGTCGCCAGGGCCTCGCCCATCTCGCCGGTGGCCCCCTTCCGCTCGCCGTACAGCAGCGGCGTCCAGAAGGCCATGGTGATGGTGATGCTGTCGCCGTACTGTCCGAAGGTGCCCTTGGTGCCGGTCCACCGGGCGTGGGCCTTTCGCATGGGCTCGACCCAGCGGCCGGCGGGAGGCAGGAGGGGCTCGGGCTTAAGCGGGCCGGCGGGCTTGGCCTTGGGCGCCGGGAAGACCTCCACCTCCAGGTACGGGCGGCGGTCGGGCTCGATCCAGTCGTCGGCCAGCAGCCTCATGGCCCCGCCCATGAGCCTGCCGTCCAGCACCAGCCCGCGGTTCGGCACCTTCCCGGTGACCCAGGCCTGCACGATCCTCGTCACGTCCCACTCCAGCCAGGTGTCCGCGATCTTGCCGGCGGCGAGCAGCTCGCGCCACTGCTCGCCGACGTGGGCGACGGCGACGGGCGCCGCCTCGGTGGTGGCCGCCAGGTTTCCGTCGACCCACGGCTTGCCGGGGGCCCTACGGCGAAAGTCAAACCCCGCCTCCGTCCACTCGCCCGGGTCGGTCACGCGGAAGAGCCCGAAGCTGTACCGCGACAGCCCCGACAGCCGGCTGCGGAAGCGGGCGAGCGTCCGCTGCTTCTGCCGCTTGTCCGGCTCGGGGGGCGTCTGGCCCATGGTGTCGGCCGGCAGGCGCATCCCGGAGGTGTCGACGCAGACCCTCAGCCTGGCTTGGCTGATGGAGGGCTCTTCCGGCAGCGCCGAGAGGTCGAACCGAAACAGGGCGTGGTTCAGGTCCCCGGCGGTGCCGCCGATCCGAAGCCGGGGCGTCCAGCCCCAGTTGCCGCCGTAGCGCGGGTCCTGCTTGGCGTACCCGCAGGAGTGCCCGTCGCGGTACTGGCAGTTGGCGTTTCGGCCGAAGCGGACCAGCCGGCCCCTCCGGCGATCCGCGGAGACGCGCCCCCCCAGCGGGGAGAGCTTGCACTTGGGCCCGAGGGCCTCGGGCAGGGCGAGCTTGACGCCGGGGTCGGCCTGCTCGTTTGCGGCGTAGTGCTCCACGATCAGCGCCGGGCGATGGGCGCCGAGGGGCCACTCCGCCGAGGCGATCGAGAAGCCCCTACGGGCGGTGCTGAGGTGGAAGCCGTGGTTCGGCCGCTTCCCGGAAACCCATTCCGCCACCAGCGGCGTCACGTCCAGCTCGACGATGTGCCCGAAGGGCCCGCCGCGGACGACCGCCTTGGCGACGAGCCCCGGCTTTCCCTGGCCGAAGTCGGCTGCGTCCAGGTCGCCGCCGGGCTTGGTCCAGTTGTTCTCGTCGGACTTCTTCGCGTCCTTGTAGGCGTGCTCGTACCAGGTGGCGGTGGCGTCCCACGCGCGGGTGAGGGTGCGGGCCTCGACGAGAAGCTCCGGCGAGGGGATGGACGCGAACGACAGTCGCAGCAGGGCCCGCCGGACCTGCCGGCCCTCCCCCAGCCCGGCCAGGTCGAACCGCATCAGCGCCGGGCGCGACAGCGTCACCGACTTCGGGCGATAGCTCGGCCGGTCGTGCGCCCACCCGTGACTGGCGAGGAACGTGTCCACGCACCCGGAGTACTCCGGCGAGGGGGAGACCCCCTGCTGAAAGGCCGTGACCTCCGCCGCGACCGGGGCAGCGGCCGCGAGGAGACCGGCGGCGAGCAGGCCGGCGAGGGAGAGCCTGCGTGCGTTTCGGATGCCGTGTTTCATTTGTCGCGTTCCTTTCGCGGCTTGCCGGCGGCGGGTATCGCTTCGGTGACAAAGGGCGAGCCCGGCAGGCCGGCGGCGTTGTAGAGATTGCCCTTTGGGTACTTCCGCCAGGCGTATCGGACGGTGAACGGCCCGGTCTTGCCGCCGGTGGGGACGAGGATCGTCTCGCCGACGACGGCCGCCTGAACCGGAGAGAACTCGCCGTCGCCCGACCGCAGCTCAAGCTCCCCCAGCTCGCCGCCCCTGGCGGCCAGGCCCTTGGCGTGTGTGAAGCGGACGACGATGTTGCCTTCCTTGACCTCCGCCGATGCGTACAGCGGGCCGGAGTATTCGATCTTGGCGCCGCACGCCACCCCCCGGGCGGCCAGCGCCAGCCGCCCGGCGATGAGCCTCTTCTCGTCTTCGGGGGGGTGATTGTCGCCGGCGGTCAGGTCGAAGGACACCGCCATGGCGGTGTGCGGCAGGGCGAGGGCCTTGCGCTGGCCCTCGCGGACCATCTGCCAGCCCTCGGGGATCTTCTTCATCGGGCCCTTGAAGCGCTGAAGCTGGATCCACAGGAACGCCAGCCGGTCGTCGCCCCAGGCCTTCCGCCAGGATCGGATCAACTGCACGAACGGCTCGTGGTAGTTTTTGGCCTGGCCTCGCTTGGCGTCCCACTCGCCCTGCCACCAGATGACGCCGCGGACGGGCACGGGCGTGAGGGGCCGGACCCAGCGGTTGAACAGGACGCCGCCCTTGGGGTCGTCGTCGGTCGGGGCGATCCACGGGGCCACGGGGGTCCCGCCCTGGGCGGCGAAGAGGACGCCCTGGGGCACCTTTTCGGCGGCCAGCAGCTCGTTGGCGAAGAACCAGCCGATGCGGCTGAAGGTCCCCTCCGTCAGCCACTGCCCGCCCTTGACCCGCCCCGTCGGCCGCAGGCCCGTGAACATCCGCACCCGCCCCGCGACGGACGGGTCGGGCTTGAACTGGCCCAGGGAGACCATGTTCGACTGTCCCGACGCCACCCACACGTCGCCGACGTAGACGTCCTTCAGCTCGATGGTGTTGGCCCCGCGGACCGTCATGGTGAAGGGCCCGCCGGGCTTCTGGGCGGGCAGGTGGACCTTCCACTTCCCGTCGGAAACGGCCGAGACCCCCCCGCCGCGGAAGCGCACCTCGACCTTCTCCCCGGCCGGGGCCTTGCCGAAGATCGGCACCGGCACGCCGCGCTGAACGACCATGCCGTCGGAGAGGCAGGCGGGCAGGCTGACGTCGCCCTCGGCCGGCAGGGGCAGGGCGGAGACGACAAGCAGGGCGGAGAGAACCCTCATCGCACCAGGCATGGCTACTTTCCTTTGCCGCGAGGCAGGCGAACGATGCTGATGCGCTGTTTGGCCTTTCCGATCACGAGCCCCTCGACCGTCACCAGGCCGTGGGCATCAGCCGCCGCCGTGCCGCGCTGGACGACCAGCTCGCGGGGGACGGCGGGGATCTTCGGCTGGGCGGGCGACTTGTCCGCGGGCCCGGGCGGGCGGAGCGGCGCCGGCAGCAGCGTGTTGGTCCAGGGGAACCTTTCTCCCGGCTTGGCCTTGAAGCGCCGGCAGCGCCGCGGGGTCAGGTCCGCCGTGCAGTCGCCCCGGGGGGCGGTCTCGTCCAGCCAGACCGTGCCGGCCCACCGACTCGCCTGGTCGAGGATCGACTCACTTTCCCACAGCAGGTACCCGTTGATCTGCCCGTTCAGGTCGCCCGTTCCCAGCCGGCCCGAACCGGGGTTGTCGTCCAGGCTGCACTTCCCGAACGCCGGCAGCGACCGCCCGGTGCGGATGTCGATCTGCCCGCGGGCGACGGCGCGGTGGACGGGAGTGGCCCGCCACGACCAGGAGCTTCGCTGGTCCCAACCGGCCACAAACGCCCGCTTGGTCCGGGTCATCGCCCGCAGGAACCGCGGGAACGGGGGCCAGCCCATCTCCCTCAGGTGCATGCCCCACCCGGCCTGGAGGGCGAAGTAGGGCAGCTCCTTTTCGGGGTTGGCCAGCACGTAGCGGCTGTAGTCCTGGCGGAGGTAGGGGTTCTCGGCGGGGGGTCGGCCGGCATAGAGCTTCGGGGGCCCCCAGCCCCCCACCGCCCGGTCCCAGACCTGAAAGCCCTTGGTGACCTCCGGCAGCCCCCACCCGACGAGGGTGCTGTACATCTCCGGGCGCTCGATCTCCATCATGCCCCAGGCGCCGATGGCGGCGACGATGCGGCTGCCGTCGATCCGCCACTGCCTTTGGGCCCAGCGGACCAGCGCCTCCTGCCGGCGCATGGGGAAGGGCTGCCACCTGCCCTGCTCGATGCCCTTGAGCGTCCCGCAGGCGTCGTTGATGCCCATCCAGAAGGCGTTGGGCCACTCCGAGCTGTGGCTGAGGTAGATGCCGGCGGTCTTGTGCGGGGCGGGCGGATCGGGCCGGCTCTCCCAGGCGTGCCCGCGGATCACCGTCAGCGGCGCGGGATTGGACAGCAGCTCCGGGCAGAACGCCACCGCCACGTCGTACCGCAGCGGGCGGGGCGCCAGCGGCGGGTCCGCCCAGTAGGAGTACCATCGCGTCACGAACTTGGCCCCCTTCATGTCGTGGACGATCTCCCTCTCCAGCACCGGCTCGGGGGCCGCCCGCTTCTCGGCCACCGGGCCGACCGAGTTGCCCCGGGAGATGTCGATCGTGTTCTCCACGCCGTCCACCGCCGCGACCACCGCGTAGAACCCCCGCCCGTTGCGGCGGACCGCGTGCACGTGCACGCCCACGCCGGGCGGCAGCGGGCGCCCGGGCTGCACCGCCACCCGCAGCACCGGCGGGGCCTTCTTCCCGTTCCACCCGCGCGGCACGAGGTGCGTGTTGTACCCCGACCCGGAGGCCAACTCCCCCACCAGCCGGGCACCCCCGATGTTCCCCGACGTGATCGGCGCGTCGTGACGGTAGATCCGGTAGCGGAGCTCGCGCCGCCCGTCGTCGGGAACGGGCCCGTCCATCCCCCAGCCCTTGACCTTCCTGGAAAACTCCTGCCAGGACAGGTCCTTCCGCCCGGCGGCGAGGTCCTCGACCTCCTTGAAGGTGACGAACACCTGCCCGCTGCGGCAGAAGGCCCTGACGCCGCTGACCTGTCGGCAGCGCACCCGCAGGCGGCCCTCGTAGGCGATCTCGAGGTACCCGCCCGCCGGCCTGAGGGGCGGGGCCTTGCGGAGCAGGAGCATTCCGGTCCGGCCTGTCGTGGCGGCCCACTTGCGGACGGGGTCGGTGGCGTCGAACCAGCGGTGCCACGGGCCGACGAGCTGAACCCCCCTGCCGGTGACCCTCACGTCGCCGGCGCCCTGGCCGACCCGCTCGGCAGGGACGATGGCGAACCCGGTGGCGAAACCCTCCTCCCGGCGGAACAGCACCAGCCTGGCACGGTGCACCCGCGCCTTGGCGGGCAGGGCCGACAGGTCGAAGCGCATCAGCGCCGACCCGTCCGGCAGGGCCTCAAAGACCAGCGTCCGGGGATGCTGCACGTGGCCGGAGACGCCCCACCGCTCCGTGACGACGGCCGCCCCGGCGGCGCATGCCCCGGCGGCCGGCAGCAGCAAGGCCGCCGTCAGCCGACCGAGATGGAACCTTCTGGTCACGCTGTGGCACTCGAGACGCCGCGGATCACTTCGCGCGGGTCAGCTTGATGACCAGGGCGGTCCGGGCGGGGATCTTCAGCCTCTTCAGGGTCACCAGCCCGTCCTTTCCGACGGTGACGGTCCCGCCGCCGGCCGGGAGGGTGGTCACCCGCCGGGCGGAGCCGGGGACGTTCTTCGTTTCCCATCGCAGCTTCCGGCCGGGGGCGATCCTGAACTTTCGCAGCCGGCGGGGCGTGAAGTCCACCGTCGCGTCGCGCGAGTTGTTGACGAGGGTGATCTGGAAGGCCTCGGGCGTCTCGGTGAGGTCCTTCCACCAGTAGGCCAGGTTGACCTGCCCGTTGCCCTCGCTGTCGACGTTCAGCGAGGAGTTGGCCAAGGCCGGCACGGGCGTGGAACGGGTGAGCTCCAGCCCGCGCCACAACCCGGTGTGCTTGTTCGGCGCGACCAGCCGCCCGGAGGCCCACGTCCAGTCGGCCACCAGGGGCTGGCGGGCCTTGCCCATGGCGTCGTACACCGGCCCGTTGCCCCTGCCGTGACGGACGACGTAACGCCCCCAGCAATACCCCTTGCACACCCACAGTGGCAGATCGGCCTTGCAGCCGGCGATCACCTTGTCCAGCATGGCCCATCCCCACTGGTCCCGGCCGGCGTGATCCTTGATGTCGGCGCTCTTCGGTCCCCAGGCGGCGGCGAAACGCCGCGACGCCTCGGGCCTCAGCACGTCGGCCTGGAAATCCGAGATCAGCACGTACGCGAACACGTCCGGATGGCTCAGGGCCATGGCGGCGGCCCCGTCGGCGCCGACCGCGATGACCCGCCCCGGGTCGATCGGGAAGGCCTTCTTCGCCCATTCCACGAACGCCGACACCCGCCGCTGCGTGTGGTTGCCGACCACGCCCCGGCGGCAGCCTTTCAGGGTCCCGGCCAGCTCGTTGTGCCCGTACCACCCGCTGAAGGGGTAGTCGTGACCGGCGATCTGGATGCTGCGGAGGATGAACTTCCTGGGCGGCTTGGCGTAGGAGCGGTTCCGGCGGTGGAAGTAGAGCTCCAGGGGAACCTTCTCGCCTTCCTTCAGCCCGGGCGGGACGAGCACGGACCAGTTGAAATACATCCCCGGCCGGGGCGAAAGCGGCGGAGCGCACCACTGCACGTAGACCTTGCGTTTACCCGGGTAGTCGAAGAACGGCCCCCACAGCCCGTCGCCCTGGCAGACGGGCTCGGGGACCCCAAAAC
>CAZNSB010000132.1:0-11388 GCA_964575155.1 uncultured Planctomycetaceae bacterium
CGCCGCAGTGCCAGCAGTTGACCAGCTCGGGGTCCTCGTTGTGGAGGTTGTTCCAATCGGCCAGGCAGCTCGGGCCCCCCGACGCCAGTTGCAGCGCGTGCATGCTCAGCGCGCCCATGACGTCCGCCTCGCAGGCGCAGGGGATGCCGCGATCGTCGAACCGGCTCATCGTGGCACAGGCGCAGATGCCCAGGTTCTCCTGAATGCTCGTCCAGCACTGGACGGCCAGGGCGTCGAGCTTCTTGTCCGCGACGAACTTCCCCAGGACCAGCTCGAACCGGGCGATCTTGGCGAGGGTGTTCTCGGCCACCGCCGAGCAGTCCATCTGCTTCTTCATGTCGGCGACGACCCTCCTGACGGCGGCGCCGGTCTTCATCCGTTCGACCGCGGCGAAGACCTCCGAGAGGTCCAGGGTCACCGCCGAGGCCCCGAGGGCCTGGAGGGCCTTCTCGTTGTACCGGCAGGTCCAGAAGTCGTCCGGGCGGGCGCCGATCTGCCCGTAGCGGGCGCCGCGAATGCCGTGGACCACCCGCACCACCGCCAGAAACCGCTCCACCGTGCCCCGGAAGCTCGCGTCGGACGGGTGGCAGATCGGCACCTCCGGCACCGAGTACGCCAGACCCATCTGCCGCAGCGCCTCCCCGATCGAGAGCAGCCCGCAGAAGCTGTCGCGCCGGTCCGTCGTCGGCTTGAGCACCTCCTCCTCCTGGCAGCCGAAGATCAGCACCGGCACCCGCCGGCCGAGCTCTTTCAACGTCAGCGCCACCCCCTGCTCGTCGCCGAAATTGACCGCGCCGACGAGAACCCCGTCCACTCGCTTCTCGTAGAACATCCGCCCGACGTAAGCGGCCTCTTCCATGGTCTCCACGCACCCGACCTTGGTCTCCTTGCTCGAGGGCACGACCACCGAGGCGCCGGCGTCCTTCAGCGTCCTGATGGTCGCCTGCCGCATCTCCGCCGCCAGCCTGTCCGAAAAGAAACCCCGATTGGCGGGCAGGAACCCGATCTTCATCTTCCTCTGTCGCATGGCCGTCCCTTTCCAGGTCACAATGTCCCCGTGGGTCCAGGCCACCATTTGACCCGCATGCCCGCCCCACTGCAATCCGATTTCCGGCGCGCCGCCCGGTTCGCCGAGACGCTCCCCGACCCCGCCCGCGAGGCGAACCGGTGACTGCGCGTCGACGGACGCTACATCCGCCCCCCGCAATAGCCGCCCGGGCCCCTTCACATCCGCGGGACTCTCAGAGGTCGATCGGCCTGGACCCGCTGACCGTCCCGAAGCCGGGGACCGACCCTTGCAGGAGCAGGGCGCACTTTCCCTTGAGGGGCTTCTTGTCCACGGTGGGCATGTCGAAGGGATGCTCGGCGGGCTTGAGGTCCTCGGCGGTGGTGAACCGCCCGATCTCCACCTTCGTGGGCCTGAGCTTCTTCTTCGGGTCGGGGCTCTTCCGCTCCTTCAGGACGTACGCCCGGATGCCTATCGCCATTCCGACGTACTCTTCGCCCAACTTCCCCTTGGGGACGACCGGGCCGATCACGACGATCTTGCCGTCCTTCTTCTTGTACGTGAAATCCAATTGCATCCCCTCGCCGATCGGCATGGCGGCGGGCTTGGGCGGCTGGGGCTTGGGCGCGGGCTTGACCTTCGGTGCGGGCTTGCCCTTCGCGGGGGGCTTGGCCTTCGCTTTGGGCGGGGGCTTCGGCACCACGTACTTGGGCACCACCACCGGGGGCATCTTCCCGCCCAGCACCATCGCCAGGACCCTCCGGGACTTCGGCTCGAACAGAAAGCCGTACAGCAGCCTGTACTTCCCGGGAATGACGGTGAGGGTCTGGTTCCGAGCCGCCGCCCCGAAGCTCATCTTCGCATCGGCCGACGCGATGGCCACGTGCACCTCCACCCCCTTGCCCGGGCACGCCAGGGTCACCTTGCCGATGTCCCCCGTGTGCCGGGCGACGGCGATGGCCGAGCCGTCCGCGGCGATGCTGCCGATCTTGTACACGGTGGACGTGGTCGCGACGAAGTCGGAGATGGGGGCAAAGGCGTTGGCGTCGCCTCGCGCGCCGATGCGGATGCAGTCGTCCTTGCGGGTGTACCGGCCGTCGCAATTCTCGTCGTAGAGCGCGATCGTCTGGCCGCCGAGCGTCCCGCTCTGCACGCAGCCGCTGCGCAAGTAGATCGCGCCCTTCTGAAGGTAGGTGAAGGCCCTGGGGAAGCCCAGGCGGTGCTTCTGGCCCTTGCCGATCTCCAGCACGGGCCCGGCCAGCCCCATCCTGGTCCTGCTCAGCGGGAGGTCCTTCTTGCCGGCCTTCAGGCGAAAGCGGTCCCGGCCGTCGAACTCAATCGTGCATCGCGACCCGCCCAGCGTCAGCGCATGGGCGTTGTCCTTTTGCGAAAAGTTCAGCCGAACCTTCGGCACGATCATCCCGGAGTAGAACAGGACCGGGACGCCCTTGTCGTACACGAAGTCGGACTTTGTCAGCGTCGCCTCGGGAAGGGCGAGAGGCGAGAAGAGCAGGTTGACCTTCCGGGCGGCGCCCTGCCCAAAGCAAAGTGAACTCGAGACGGCCAAGCACCCCAACACCCAACTGCCCCACCTCAGATGTTTCATCGCCGGACTCTCCTTTCTGTTGTGAAGGCTGCGGCCGGTCCAAGCGGCCCTCTTGGGCAAGATGGCAGGAAGCATACTCGCTCTCGGCAGAGATGTCAAAACCTGAGGTGCGCGGACCTTCGGCGGAGGAGCGCGGGCGGACGATGCGATGCCACGGCATGACCGGCCGGTGCGGGCGGGAGTTCAGGGCAGGGGCAGGCTGCCGAGGAGCCGATCTCAGCGCTAGGCCTCGGCGGCGGCCTTGATGTCGGAGAAGGTGACGACGCAGTTTTTCCCGCGGTCCTTGGCGACGTACAGGGCCCGGTCGGCCATGCTCACCAGGGCATTGGCCGAGGCGGGCTGGTCCGACTTCAGCGAGGCGATGCCAAAGCTCTGGGTCACGCCCAGCCCGGTCTTGGTGTGGACGCGTGTGGCCGAGGCCAGTTGTCGGCGGATGCGCTCGGCGACGTTCATGGCCATGGCCACAGAGGTGTGCGGAAGCATCAGGACGAACTCGTCCCCGCCGTACCGGGCGGCGGTGTCGCTGCCGCGGAGGTTCGATCGGATCACGTCGGCGGTGGCCACCAGCACCTTGTCCCCCACCTGGTGGCCGAGGGTGTCGTTGAGAACCTTGTAGTCGTCCAGGTCGCCCATGGCGCAGGTCAGGTCGAAGTCGTAGCGAATGGCCTCGTTGAAAGAGCGGTCCAGCACCTCGGCGAACGCCCGGCGGTTGCTCAGCCCGGTCAGATGATCGGTGGCGGCCATGGCCTTGAGCTTGCGCAGCGACTCCTCCAACTGGAGGTTCTTGACGCGGATTTCCTCCAGGGAGGCCTTCAACTCGTCCTGAAGGCGAATGTTCTCGTGCTTGAGCATGTACTGACGGATGTTCTTTTCCACGACCACCGGCAGGGCGAAGAGGTAGTCGCCGAGCTTGACGATGTAGTCCTGGGCGCCTCGCCGGATGGCCTCGGCGGCGGTCCCGGCGCAGTTTTCGCTGGTGACGAAGATGACGGGCATGTCCCTAACCTGAAAGATGCCCTCCAGGACGTCCAGCCCGGTCATGTCCGGCAGCCTGAAATCGAGCAGCACCACGTCGAAGTTATGCAGCGGCTGGGCGAGGGCCTCCTTCCCGCTGGCCACGCCGACGATCCGCGTGCCCTGCGGGTCCTCGAAGTACATCCGCATCGCCTCGCAGACCAGTTCCCGCTGGTCCGGATCGTCCTCAACCACCAGCAGCCTCGGCGCCACCCGGCGCTGCGAATCGAGGGCTGAGTCACCCTTTGGCTCGCTCATCTCCACTCTGACCCCTGCTGCAAAGGCTTCCGCCCCGGCCGACGGCTATCGGCCCTCGGCAAGGGCAGCGGCGGCCGCGGGTTCGCCTCCGTCCGGTGTCTTCTCATCGCTCGCTTCCCGGGCCGGCTCGGCCGATCTCTTCAGGTCCAGCGAGACGCAGAATGTCGAGCCCTTTCCCGGTTCCGACTCGACCCACGCCCGCCCGTCGTAGTTGTGGGCGATGCTTCTGACGGAAGCCAGTCCAATGCCCCGGCCGGGCAGATTGGCGTTGGCGACCGAGGCCCCCCGCCCGAAGATATAGAAGATCCGCTCCTGCTCCTCCGGGGCGATGCCCGGGCCGTTGTCGGCCACGCTGAACCGATGCATGCCGTCGGCCATGGCGTAGCGGACGTCGATCTTCCCGCCCGACTTCCTGTGCATGTACTTGATGGCGTTCTCCAGGAGGTTCTGGAACGCCTGCCGCATCCGGTTGCGCTCGAGGTACAGGGTGGGCATCGGCTGGTGGACCGTCAGCTCGATCTTCTTCTGTTTGAGTTCGTACTCGAACGCTCCGGCCAGTTCGGCCAGCAGCTCGCCGAAATCGACAAGCTGCCGCCGTTCCGGGCGGGTCCTGATCCGGCTCAGCTCCAGCAGCTCGTTGATGAGATCGGTCTCGGCCTGGACGTTGGCCTGGATGCGGTCCAGCCGGCCCAGGACCTCTTCCGGGAGGGCGCCGCGGTATTTTAGGGAGATCATCGTCGCCATGCCCGCGATGTTTCGCAGCGGGGCCGAGAGATCGTGGCTGACGGCGCGGAGGAAGTCCTCCTTCTCGATCATCTCTTGGCGCAGCCGGCGATTGGCCTGCTCCAACGCGGCGGTCCGCTCAGCGACTTTCCGCTCCAGGGATTCATTGGCCTCCCGGAGCTGCCGCTGCGAGGCGTGCAGGCGCTCGGCCATGATATTGAAGGAATTGGCCAGATCGCCGATCTCGTCATTGTGTTGGGCCTCGACGCGGGCGGAAAAGTCCCCCTCGGCCAGCCGGCCCGTCGCCCCTACCAGCCGACGCACGGGAATCCCTATCACCCGGTACACCAGCAGCATGCCCACCGGAATGGCACAGACCAGCACCAGAGCCGTGCTCAGGCCGATCTCCTCCTGGACCCCCGCCAGAATCTTCGCCGTCTCCCGCGTGTCCACCAGCAGCCGCAGGCCACCCACCAGCTCCGCCTCCCGCCCCACGTCAGAGGGGACCATAATCGGGCGGCCCAGTTCCAGGAAGTTCTCCCCGCGCTGCTGTTCGTAGGACAGTGTCGGCCGGCCCGACGCCAGCCGGATCACCGGCAGCTCGGGGTCCATCCCCCCGGCCGCCGTCACCACGGACCCGCGGCGATCCACAATGCAGACGTGGTGAACGTTCGGGTGCTGCAGCAGACCCCTGGCGAGCTTCCGCAAGGCCTGAATGTTACCGCTGACCAGATGGCCCATAGCGGCCACGGACAGCCCGCTGGTAAGCCTCTCGGCCTGGTGGAGGTCATTCTGGTGGAGGATCCTTGCCGTGACCAGGTAATACAGCCACCCGCCGGTGGCGGAGGCGACCAGCACGACAAACATCAAGACCAGAACGGCCTTGACCTGAAGGCCTATTCTCTTCCTGTGTCTGGCCTTCTGCCCATGCATGATGGCGACCCGCGGGCAACCCCGCCCGCCGGGGGGGTACACATTCTCCGGACAAGTTGCCCGTACCGCGCTGGTTATCGGCATCCGGGGGGCCCGGCTTGCGTTATCCGCCAGCAAAGGGCAGGCTCCGTGGGCTGGGCGGCAGGAAGGAGGCCCCGGGGCGCTTGGCGTAAGTGCATGTCAAAAGAACCCTTGTGGGCAAGAGCCGGCCCCGATCCCCCTCCGCCGGCCCGGGGGGGCGAGCGGCTGGGCAGGAAAGAATCCACCAAAGAGATTTTTAGGCTTGCCAAAACCGCCGTTTTCTGGTAAAAGGATAATTGGTTAGCCGTTCACGGAGGAGCGGAGGAGCTAGCCAGACCCGTTCAAAGATTCCATTCTAGTCTAGTACGGCTCAACAAGCTTGAGGATGAGATCCGGAGGAGAGACATTTCAGCAGCATGTGGGTGGCTCGCCCCATGCGGCAGACCCTCGCTGCGGTGACGTGCTGATCGGCTCCAGCCCGGCCTTCCGACAAGTGGTCGGCGTGGCCAGCGCCGTCGCCGGCAACGACTCCGTCGTGCTCCTGGAAGGCGAGAGCGGAACCGGCAAGGAACTGCTTGCCCGGAAGATCCATTCCGACTCCGGACGCCGCAAGGGGCCCTTCATCCCCGTCAACTGCGCGGGAATCAGCGAGACCCTCTTCGAGAGCCAGTTTTTCGGCCATCTTCGAGGCGCCTTCACCGGCGCCGTCACCGAGACGCTCGGCGTGGTGCGGGCGGCCGAGGGCGGCACCCTGCTGCTGGACGAGGTCAGCGAGATCCCCCTGCACCTACAGTCGAAGCTGCTGAGGCTCATCCAGGAGCGGGAAATCGCCCCAGTGGGCGGGGCAAGACCCCTCTCCGTGGACGTGAGGTTCATCGCCTCCACGAACAAGATCCTCTGGCGCCGGGTCCAGGAAGGCCGCTTCCGCGCCGACCTGTACTACCGCCTCAACGTGGTGCGGATCGGCGTGCCCCCGCTCCGCGAGCGACCCGAGGACATCAACCCCCTCCTCGACTGGTACTTGCAGTACTACGCCCTCGAATACCGCATGCCGAAGCGCCAGTTGGGCGAGGGCATCCGCAAGCAGCTCCTGGAGCATTCCTGGCCGGGCAACGTCCGTGAACTGTGCAGCTACGTGGAGCGGCTGTACGCCGCCGACCTCCCGCCGCTGCCCCCGGCCCTGATCACCTGGGACGACGGGCAGGAGCCGACCGTCGCGCCCCGCGAGCCCGAGCCCGGGCGGATCACCGAGATCGCCCAGACGCCCTCCGTGGGGACGCTCGCCGAGATGGAGCAGGCCGCCATCGTACGTGCCCTGCGGCACACGGGCTGGAACCGCTCGGCCGCTGCCAGGATCCTGGACGTGCATCGGTCCACCCTGCTCCGAAAGATGCGCCGCTACGGTCTAAGCGATTAGGCGGCAATCCCTCCGCAGACGCGCCCGGCATTTCTGAAGCGCCCCCGGCAGCGCGCAGCAAATCACGACAGCGCCTGCCGCTTTATGCTTCGGCCGACGCCGCGCCCTGCTACAGCCCGCGCCGCGGGCACCGGGGGGCCAAACGCCCGCTCAGAAATTCACATCTCCGTAAGCTGCTATGCAACAATCCCTTCAGGCTTCGCCCGCCGAGCATTCCTGGCCATGGCACATGGCTTGTATAAGTGGTCAGCGGAGGGAGGGAGCAGAGTGGCGAGGGTGCCGAGCGGCAAGGAACGCACGAGGCACAGGGAAAGACTGTGCATCGTGGTGGCGTGCGGAGACGTCGCGGAAGCGGCGCAGATAAGCCGCCAAATTTCGCAAGTGCATAAGGGTACGCTGGTCACCTATCGCAGGGCGGACGACATTCTGCTGAACGCCCCCGCCGGCCGCGTGGCATTGATCATCCTGGCAGCGGACAACGACCCGGTAGCGATAGGAAAGACCCTCGGCTGGATGCGGCGTCGCTGGCCGCGCTGCCCGATTGTCGTGATTGGCAATGTCGGGGGCGGCGCGCTGGAGATGGCCGCTCGAACAGGCGGAGCAAGCTACCTGACCAGACCGGTAAGCGCGGAGGAATGGGCCGCTCTGGTCCAGCATGTGCTCAGCATGCACGCGCAGATGATATCGGAGGTTGAACTCGGGTAAGGAGCTGAACGCGCTGTGTTCCGACAGTAAGCTGATCGCTTGGCCGAGGAGCCTTGAAGAACACCAAGCGATGAGCCTCACGCGAGAGGCTTCGCATCCGGCGATTTGGCCCGGGTGGAGATGAGCGCCCACCCATAGTGCCCACCTGACCTCCAGGTGTTCGTCAGAAGTCTCTCGAGGTAGAGGTCAACAGGCAACATGGCAAAACTAATGGAGATGAGCGCCCATTGGAAATCCCCGCTCCTCCTCCGGCGGGGTGCAAGCCAGGGAGCCTAAGAAGAGAGGGGACCTCTACCAAGGCGAAGGGCGATGGCAGTGCCTTGAGCAAGCACTGTCTCGCCCGCTTTTTTTGCGCTCACCAAACCCCACCCCGCCAAAAGACTGTGGAGATCGCCCCCCCCGGGTCGATGCAGACCCAGTGCAGAGCCCGCTTCCTGGCATCTTCCGTGGGCCGCGCACCAACCTATAATCCTTGAGGCTGACGGCAGCGAGATGGCTCGGCAGGCGAAGAAACCACTGTGGTCACGGATTCTCTGGCTGGTCATCCTGGCCGCGGCGCTGGCGTACGTCGAGGCCAGCGTCGTGGTGTATCTTCGCGAGGTCCTGGTCCCGGCCAGGGAGGAGGTCTTTCCCCGCCACCTTCGCCAGCCCCTGCCGCTGCTGAGCAAGCAGCAGCTCGATGCCGCCGGCGGGAGCGTCCCCTCGTTCCTCGCGCTGGAGATGATCCGGGAGCTGGCGGCCCTGGCGGTGCTGGCGGCGGCGGCCGCCGGATTCCGCCGCCGCCGCGGGGAGTTCATGGGGCTGTTTTTCCTCGGCTTCGGCGTCTGGGACCTGCTCTACTACGCCTTCCTCAAGCTGCAGATGGACTGGCCGGCGTCCCTGGCCACGTGGGACGTGCTGTTTCTGATCCCCGTGCCGTGGGTCGCGCCCGTGTGGGCGCCCATGGCGGTCGCCGGCACGCTGACGATTGCGGGTCTGGCGGCGTTGGCCCGCCCGGGGCGGACCATGTCGCCCGGAGCCAAGATTGCCGCCTCCGTCCTGACGCTCGCGGGCGCATGCCTGATCCTGGTGAGCTTCTGCTGGCGCTGGACCGAGGCCATCGGCGGCGTGCCGGCGCGGTTCGACTGGCCATGGTTCCTGGCGGGGTGGATCCTGGCGGCGGCCGGATTGGCCTGGACGCTCACCCGGCCCCCAGCGCCGAGGCTTTAGGCCCGGCCAAGAAGACGCCCCCGCCCCGCTGGCCGGGCGAGGCCGCCAACTACGTGACGATCTTCGTGACGCGGACCTCGGTGTATTTCTGCCGATGCCCCATGTCCCGGTGATAGCCCTTGCGGCGCTTGAACTTGAAGGCGCGCACCTTTTCGCCCTTGACCACCGGCCTGACGACCTCGGCAACGACCTTGGCGCCTTCCACCAGCGGCGTGCCGACGGTGACGTCCTTTCCCTCGGCCACCAGCAGGACACGAACGAACTCAAGGCCCTTCCCGGCGGACAGCACGGCCGGGGCCACCAGGTCGATCCGCAGCACGTCGCCTTCGCTGACCTTGTACTGTTTCCCTTCGTCTTCAATGATCGCATACACGGGGGTTTTCCTCATCTTCTCCCGGCCGGCTCTCCCGGCCGATGCCGACGGAACGCTCCATTATCGACGCTGGCGTCACCTTGTCAACGCCCTTGCCTCTTCCCGGCAGCGGCCAGATTGTGCAGCAGCGCCGCCGACGCAGCGATCCCGCCGTAGAACTGCTCCAGGCGGAAGCGCTCGTTCGGCGCGTGGATGTTGTCGTCGGGCAGGCCGAAGCCCGTCACCACCGGCTCGATGCGCAGCACCCGCTGGATCAGCTCGGTGATGGGCACGGAGGCCCCGTTGCGGACCATGGCCGGGACGGCGCCGAAGGCCTCGCGGAGGGCGTCCCTTGTGGCGGCGACGGCGGGGCTGTCCATCGGCACCAATACCGGCCGGGCGTGCGTCATGACCGTCACCTCCGCCTTCACGCCGGCGGGGGCACGCTCGGCGCAGAACTGCTCGAAGGCCGCCAGGGCCTTCTCGGGGCGCTGGTGCGGCACCAGCCGCATCGAGATCTTCGCCCTGGCTGCGGCGGGCAGGACGGTCTTGGCGCCCTCGCCGGCGTACCCGCCGACGATGCCGTGGCAATCGAGCGTGGGGCGGGCCCAGCGCCGCTCCAAGACCCCCAAGCCCGCCTCGCCACCAAGAGGCTCAACGCCCAGATCCTCGGCGTAGGCGAGCTCGTCGAAGGGCAGGTCCCGCCACGCCTGGCGCTCCGCATCCGTCAGCGAGGCCACGTCGTCGTAGAAGCCCTCCAGCGTGACCCGCCCGGCGTCGTCGTGCAGGCCAGCGATCATCCGCGCCAGGGCGTTCAACGGGTTGACCACCGCCCCGCCGTGGGTGCCGCTGTGCAGGTCCGTCGCCGGGCCGGTCAACGCCAGCTCCACGTACACCAGCCCCCGCAGGCCGTAGGTGATCGTCGGCACGCCCGGCGCGAAAAACTGCGAATCGCTCACGACCGCGTAGTCCGCCCGCAGGTCCGCGGCGTTGGCGGCGACGAACTCCTCCAGCTCCGGCGAGCCGATCTCTTCCTCTCCCTCGGCGAAGAAGATCACCCGCGTCGGCAGCCGGCCGGCGGTCCGGGTGAAGGCCTCCAGCGCGCTGATGTGGGCGAAGAGCTGCCCCTTGTCGTCGCTGGCGCCCCGGGCGTAAACGGCCGCGTCGCGAATTTGCGGCTCGAAGGGCGGGCTCTCCCACGCCTCCAGGGGCTCGGGCGGCTGGACGTCATAGTGGCCGTAGATCAGAACGGTCGGCCCCGAGTCGGGCGAGATGTCCTCGCCGGAGCGGGCGATCAGCACGGGGTGCTTCCGCCAAGGCTTCAGCTCGACGTCGAAGCCCACCCGCCGGAGACGTCCGGCAATGTGCTCGGCGCACGCCAGACAGTCGCCCTCGTGGTCGCTCTGCGAGCTGACGGAGGCAAAACGCAGCAGGCGCAGCAGTTCCTCCAACTGTTCGGCGCGATGAGATTCCAGGTACTCCTTGACGGCCTTTTCCAACATGTCTCCACCTCGCTGCCAGGAGGATAACCTCGCCACCGGTGTCACGGTCAAGGGCAAACTCGTCCCCCCCCGGCGACGCCGAGGTCGGGAGGTTGACATTCTCCGCCCCCGCCGCGAGGCTATCGGCGATGGCGGGTCCTGCGACAAAGAGACTGGCGGCGTGGGTGATCCGCCGGCTGCGGTCGGCGGGGCACGAGGCGCTGCTGGCGGGCGGGTGCGTTCGCGACATGCTGCTGGGCACCCGCCCCGCCGACTACGACGTCGCCACCAGCGCCACGCCGCAGCAGGTCAAGCGGCTGTTCCGGCGGGTGCTGATGGTGGGCGCGAAGTTCGGCGTGGCCATGGTGATTCACCGCGGCAGGATGATCGAGGTCGCGACCTTTCGCAGCGACGTGTCGTATTCCGACGGCCGGCGGCCGGACGGCGTCAGATACACCTCCGCCCGCGAGGACGCCTTGCGACGGGACTTCACCGTCAACGGGATGTTCTACGATCCCCTCGCCGGGACCGTCGTCGACTACGTCGGAGGGCAGAAGGACCTGGCCCGCGGGCTGATCCGAGCCATCGGCGACCCGCAAAGACGTTTCAGCGAGGACTATCTTCGGATGCTGCGGGCGGTACGTTTCGCGGCCCGGCTGAGCT
>CAZNSB010000133.1:0-11386 GCA_964575155.1 uncultured Planctomycetaceae bacterium
CATCGGCAAAGAGACCTCTGAATATCCATCAATTCACAGATGACAGAGCACTAGCCGTGTTCATCGGCGAGGATTGTACCACGATCGCCCGGTGCGTTCCGCACGCGTCGGACCGCGCGGGGCTACTGTTCCGGAGCGGCCGGGGCGAGCTGCCAGTGGAACACCAGCCGCCAGGCGGCGGCCTGGGGCAGCTCCAGGGTGACCTCGACGGTGGCCTGGGCGGTGAATTTCAGGACGCCCGCCTGCCGGGCGGCCTGGAGCACGGCCAGCAGGTCGGCGCGGGCCCGTCGGCTGCGTCCGGCCATCTCCCCGACCGTCCCCCTCGACGGCACCTTCAGCCCCGCCACCGCCTCCGCCAGCAGCAGCCGCGCCTCCAGCTCCGCCGAACGGACCGCCCGCTCGCGCGAGTCGATGTTCACCCTCGGGGCGGGCTGGAGGGGCGCGCTTCCGGTCCGGCGGATCGGCCGGTCGAGCCAGTCCGGCGCCCGGGCCGCCAGGGCGGTCGTGGCCAGCAGCTCGGGGGTCCGGTCCTTGAGATGCTCCCTCGCCGCCGGGCCCAGGCCGAGCTGGCGGATCGAATCGCCTCGTGCGGCGACGATGAGGTCCTCCATCCGGCGGATGTCCGCGGGGCTGGCCCCGCCGCGGGCGTGCAGCCAAGCCTTCACGCACGCGTACACCGTCCGCAGGCTCACCTCCACCTCGGCGGCGACCACGGGGGCGGAGGCGTGGTAGCCTACCCGCCGCGGGCGGGCCGCCAGGAGAAACTGACCCACGTCCACGTCGGCGGGGGCCAGCGACTCGACGTAGCCGGCCAGGTCCACGCCCGGGCCCACCTGCACGTGGCGGATCCGCCGCTTCAGCCGGCGCATGGCGTCGTCGCGGGCGGCGCGTTCGGCTCGGCGGCGGGCGTCGTCGCCGACGTGCCGTTTCCAGAACGTTTTGACGTCCTGGTCGGCGCGGGCGAAGCACTCGCCGGCGGGGCCGGTGGGGATCATGCGTGCGGCGGCGACGGCCGCCGGAGCGGCGGCCTCGCCCGCGCAGCGCAGCTCCGCCGGCGGGGTGAGCTTGGCCAAGTCCGCCCGCACGCCCCGGCGCCGGCAGATGGTCTCCAGGGCGGCCCGCAGCCTCTCTCCCGGCAGCGTGAGGGTCACCTTGCAGGCGCCGTCCTGGCGGTGGTCGACCTCGGCGTCTTCGCCCAGGGCCAGCAGGGCGACGTCAAGGGCCAGCCCCAGCCCGTGGGCGTCCAGCAGGCCGGCGAGCGTGGCGCTGTCATCCAGGGGCAGGCGGCGGACCTTCTCGACGAGCCCGCAGACGGCCTGGGCCCTGGCGGCGCGGCGGGCCCAGAGTTTCCGCCGACCCGCCTGCTGCGTGCGGGCGGACGGGCCCGTCGCCGTCGCGGTCGTCTGGGCGACCGCCGGACCCCCCGGCCAGGGCGAGAAGACCAGCACGGCCGCCGCCAACCGCCACATGAGGTCCCGATTCATTGCCGACGCTCCTGTGAGTCCCTTCCCGCCCATGCGGGCCGACCATGGTCGCCTCCCCGCCCCCGACCCGTCAAGGCCAAACCGGCGCCGGGCCCTCACCGAAAGGAACCCGGCCATTCGAATGGCCGGGCTTGGGCGAAGGACGTATGATGACAGGAGTTCCGACCAGCCGCCCGTCGAGGCGGGCGACGGGCTGGGAGAGAAGGCCATGAACGCGAGGTCCATTGCGGTTACCGCGGCGGGGCTGATCCTGGTCGGTCTTGCGACCGTGGCGTGCCTCTCCGCCCCGCCCAGGGCCGCCAGGACGATCAAGATCACCCCGGAAGAGGCGATGCGGCTGTTCTTCCAGCGCCGAGAGTACGCGAAGGTCAAAAAGATCGCCCTCGCCCTGCTCTGGAACGACATCCGCCGGCCGGAGGAAATGTACTACCTCGCCGCCGCCTCGGACAGACTCAAGGAGGCCGAGCCCGCCGCCGTCTACTTCCACCTCCTGCTGCGACTCCTCGAAGACACCCGGGCCAAGCCTCACCCCCGGGCTGACTGGTTCAAGCGATACGCCGAGAACCGACTGAAGGTTCTGGACGCGGCCCACCGGAGGCTTCAGGAGAAGTACGAGCGTGCCGCTGCGGGGAAGAAGTTCACGGCCGCGGAGGAGGTCGACGACCTGTGGATGACGCAGGTCCGCTGCGACCTGCACAATCTCCACGGCCTGTACGCCTGGAAGCTGGTCGGCGGGCGGAAGGACTTCAAGAAGGAGTGGATCCACAACCGAAAGGGCGAAATGCACCGCTCCGGCATGAAGTACGTGGACGAGGTTCACGGCCGGAAGGGCGTCCTGTTCGGCATCCCCATCAAGGCCAAGACCAGCAAAGACGCGGACAAGCACCACCGGGCGGTCCTGAAGAGGCTCGGCCACCCCACCCGCATCACCACGCGCAACCCAGGCAAGTGCCGGTACCTCCGCATCGGGGCCAGGGCGTACGGCTTCGGCTTCATCCTGAAGGCCTGCGCGGGCCAGGAGCAGGTCTTCTCCGGAAAGGTCAGCACCGGGAAGTGGTCCGATCTGAAGATCGACCTGAACCAGGCCGCCGGGAAGGACCGGCCCGTCATCGTGGAGCTTGTCGTCCCCGAGAAGCAGCGCTGGAGCGAAGGCGCCTGGATCGACTACATCGACTTCTTCGAGAACTGACGCCGGAAGGAGACGAAACACACCTTGAGGAGAGTCCGTCAAGACAAGCCCGGCCGTCGCGACGAGCCGGGCGCCGGCTCCGCCAGGTACGTGCGAAGCCGGCTCGCCTACGGCCTGATCGCGCTGGGGGCGATGGCGGTGGCCATTGCATCCCGCTCCGGGCGGGGGAGGCTTCCCGACTTTCTCTTCGCCTACGCCGGCGACACGCTCTGGGCGGTGGCGGGGTTCCTGTGGGTGGGGGTGCTGGCTCGGTCGCTGGCGACGTGGAAGACGGCGGGGATCACCGCCGCCATCGCCCTCGCCGTCGAACTCAGCCAGCTCTATCACGCCCCGTGGATCGACGCGATCCGGGCCACACGCCTCGGCGGGCTCGCCATCGGGTACGGGTTCCTCTGGAGCGATCTCGCCTGCTACGGCGTGGGCATCGCGCTGGCCTCGCTGGGCGAGGCGCCCGCCAGGAGCCTCATCCTCGCCCGCCGGGGCAAGCTCCGCCCGGCGCGGGCGCCCCGCCGACCCTGACGAAGACAGGCATTCCGCCCGCCCGCTCCCGTCCATCCCCGCTTGGACTTGTCCCCCGACCCCCGCCGCGGCATGCCACCACGCCGGCGTCGCATGCCAAGTGCACACGCGATAGCAACCTGCGCCTGGACGCCACAAGTTATGGATTCCCAAAGGCTTCCGCACGAAAAAGCAGCCTGTCCCCATTCTCTCCCTGTCCCCATTCTCTCCCCCTTCTCTCCGCGTGATCTACACGCGCCCCGCCTGGGGCGGCCGGATCACGCGCCGGAGGGAGTGCCGCCACTGCGGCAAGCGGATTACCACGTGGGAAAAGGTCGGCTACTAGTGACGTGGCGGGGCTTTCTCTGTAGATGCGTCATCAGGAGCAGACGCGGACGGAACACACTTCTCCCCGTCGCAGATTGGGCAGGCTTCGGGCCCCTGGCGGCGGAGGATCGACTGCGCCTCCGGGCCGGTCAGGAACTCGATGAACCGGTCTGCCACCTCCGTTGGGGCCGCGCCCTTGATCCCGACGGCTATCACCGGGAAGGTGGGGCACAGCGATTCGGGCAGGGCCCCGACCACGTGGATGCCCTGCCGGGGGACAACTTGCCCGAGGAGGAGGTCCTCGTCATAGCAGCACTCACCAAGGATGATCGCAGCGTCCACCTCGCCCTTCATGTACGATCTGAGGGGCGAGACCTGCCCCTTGGGCTCGACGGCTTCGAGGATACCCGCCTTCTGGAGTGCTTGGCGGCTGAAGGTCCCTGCGGACAAGCTCGGCCGGCCGAGGCCGACCTTGCGAACCTCCGGCTTGGCGAGGTCTTCGAGGCGGGTCACCGTGTCTTTCATCGCTTCCGAGCGAATCAGGATCATCCGCTGGCGGAGGATTTCCTTACCGCTGCCCTTGCGTACGATCCCCATTTCGGTGAGCACATCGATCCCAACGGGCCCCATCGAAATGTAGACGTCCGGCCTTTCTCCCGCCTTCATGCGATTGACGAGCCTGCCGGGCGTTCCCGTCTGCAACTGAAAAGCGACCTCCGAATGCTCCAGACGGAACTTCTCAAAGGCCCTGCGGAGCCGCTTCTCCATAGACCAAGGCGCATAGACGGCCAGCCTCACGGGACCGCTGGTCTCTGCGGGCCGGGAACGTTCCCTACAGCCGACGAGCGCAGAAGCGAGAATGGCGGCAAGGCAGAGCGCCGTCAGCCTGTCCGCAGGCATCAGAGTACCCTCTTTGCGGCCTCGGGGGCCTGGCCTGTGATGCCCGGTCCGATCGGGCGCATCGATCGCTCCGGTGATCTGTGGGTGCTCACGCGACGGCAACCTGGAGGCTGTCCAAAGTCAACGGCACCGTCGTTCCATCGCCTCGTCGAAGGGCAGTGAATCCCGCCTCGTAGAGCATTTCCCGACAGGCGGCCATGTCCAGCCCGCGGTGGCCGGAGGTATCGGACTCGACGTCGCGGGGATTGGCGCCCGTCTCGGCGTACACGACGTTCGCCCCGGAGGTCAGACCGATCAGGTTCGGCTCGTGCACGGCGATGTTCTGTGTCTGGGGGCAGGACAGCGTCGCCAGGGCAACGACAGCGACCACCTGGGCCAGGCGCAGCTCTGTGATCTGGCCGTGGTGGGCCAGCGGCGAGCCGGGCAGATAGACCCGGCGCATCGCCGCGTGCTGGAAACAGCCATGTTCGATCCCGAGGAACAACTGCTCAGCGAGCTCCTCGGGGGCGTGCTCGGGTCCGATGGGTTCGCAGCAGTAGTAGAAATCCAGGCCGGCCTGGCAGATCGTGCGGAACGTGGCCTTCCTGCTGTCAGGGTTGAGGCCGGTGTCCACGCCCTCGCGCAGGCGGCAGACGTGGTAAGCGCCGTTGACGCCGGCGGCCTTGAGCTCCCGGGCCTGGGCGGCGTCGAAGTCGCCGATGTTCGCGACGATCTGGGTCTGCGAAGGGACCTCGCGGCGCACCTGCTCGACCGTGCCCAGCAGTTCCTGGAGATTGAACTCGTGCATGGTCATCAGGAACAGCGCGTACAGGTCGCCGCCGTCGGCGAAGCCGTGGGCACGGGTCAGGATTTCTTCCTGGCTCAGCCGGCTCCTGGTGAAGGTCGTGTGGCCCTCTCCGAACACGCAGAAGCGGCAGTTGCCCGGACAGGGAGCCGTCTCGACGCCAATCTGGCCCAGGAGCATGGCCTCGTTGCCGAAACGGTTCCGTGACACGCCGTCTGCCACGGACCGCAGGGCGGCGGCCTCGAGCGACTCCGGGGCGAAGCTTAGGAGGTACGCACACTCGGCCTTGTCGGCGCCCTGGCCTTCCAGCGCCCTGTCGAGGATGCCTTGAAGTCTTGCTGGTAGTTTCATGCCGCGTTTCTCGCTTGCCTGAGCAATTCCCGGAAGTTAGGCGTGCCTACTTGCACCGCGGAGATTCTTGAAGAGCCGGACGATCCACCGCGGGAGCCAAAGCAGAGCAGCCAAGAGGCCGCCGAAGATCCCTGCGCTGGCCGCCCCGCCTGGACAGCCGGGTTGACCGCATATGGGACAGGTTGACAATGGCCCCAACAATGCAAAGAAACCGAACCACCACGCCAGAAAGCGCAAGAAGCCCTTGAGGCGAGCGAATCTCCCGTTCGCAGTCGGCCTGCCTGTCTGGTTGTCATCTGCTCGGGGCATTGATCACTGGTTTGAATTCATTTCGCGGCCCGGCCGTCCGAGCCTGCCATGCGTCCGACGGACTGCCGGACCTCTCCCAGCAGTTCCTGCAGGGCTCGGTGGTAGTCCTGGATGGTCTGCTGCCACCTCCGCAGGCACCGCTTCCCGTCGGCCGTCAGCTCGTACCGCCTCCTGGCCGGGCCGCTGTCCTCCAGGTCCCAGGCCGAAAGCAGGAGGCCTTCCTCATCCATCGCCTTGAGCATGCGGTAGATGCCGGCGTGGTCCGGCGGGTGCTCGGCGAACATGGGCATCTGCTCCAAGCGCTGAGCGATCAGGTAGCCGTGGATCGACCCTCTGGCGACGGTGGCCATGACTGCCGGCCGAACCAGCCTCGTCAGGGTCCTGCCCGAGCAAGAACACACGTCTAGGTCCAGCATCGGGAGTAGCTCCTCTAGATGACCTCCTCAACTATAGCCCCGACCGGGCGCATGTCAATCCCCTCCCGCCCGTATTTCATCCTGCAGCAGGGCCCCTCGTTTCAGAACGACACCTGCACGCGGAGCCCCACGACCAAGGCATCCTCCATGTCGCTTTCCCCGCCTGGATTGGCGACGTACTGGACGTCCGCGCCGACCCGAAGCCATGCGGCGATCTCGGCGTCGTAGTACAGCTCTACCGCCGTTTCGATAATAGGGGACGCGCCCTATTTTTTGTGCTTCGCATGTGGTTTGTTCCTGGGTCGGCCCACCGGTAGCGGGCGGAGCCGCCGGCCCAGCAGCCGCTCCAGCTTCGCCACGAAGCGATCACTGCCCAGCGGCCGGCCGCGGCTGGTCCACAGCCGCAGCTTCCGGACGATCGCCTCATCCTGCGGCTGCGTCAGGGCCTCACGCCACGCCGCCGCGTCGATCCGCCGCCACCACCATCCCAAATCCAGCAGGCCGCTGGCGTCGCCACCAGGTGAAGGTGATTGGCCATCAGGCAGTAGCCGGCCACCTTCAGGCCGAATCGCTCCGACGCCTCCCGCAGGAACGCCAAGTACACCCGCCGGTCGTCGTCCACGAAGAGCACGTCCTGGCGGTTGTTCGGGCGCTGCGTGGGGTGATGAGGACACCCCGGGATGACCACCCGCGCCGCTCTCGGCATGAACCCACGCTACACCCGTGAACGCACCTTGTCAACCTAAAAACTAGGGCGCGTCCCCGGTTGTTCTGAGGGCGCCGTCGGTGTCTGTCAGGGCCACGACGTTGAAGAGGCGGTCCTGGAGGTAGTAAACGTTCACGTCGCCTTCATCGGTGAAGGCGCCGTCCTCGTTGGTGTCGCGGTACATCCGCAGCGGCTCGTCGATGTACAGGGCGCCGTAGATGTAGCGGGCGCGCAACTCGTCGCTGTCGTTCTCGTCCCGCTCCTCGATGCAGCGCCAGCCGTCGTACAGGTAGCGGGTGTCGGAGACTTCGTCTTCGTTCGCATCGTAGGTGATCTTGCGAATCCGCCGGCCCAGGCCGTCGTAGCGGTAGTGGGCGACGACGTTCGCCCCGTCCTTGACCTCCACCAGCCGGTTCCAGGCATGACGCTGCCGCAGTTGCGTGCGGGATCGAGGATACAAAGTGCTTCTCATGGTTCTGGGGCTTGGTAAGGCCGCCCTGCCGCTACCTTGTATCCTTGGCCCAGGACTTGTTGTCCGTATTATAGAACAAGTTGGGACCAGTCCTGGATTCATCCTCCACACTTATCTCATAGAATTGCCTGGCTGGCCGAACCAAGTAGTGCCACTTACACTTGCCGACAACTGGGGCAGGTATTTCGGGCGTGTATTCCGGCACAAGGCTGTCCAAAGTCGGTGGGTAAACGCCGGTCTGTGCGCGGTACTTCTCGATGGCTGAGACTATGAGATCGCCACGGCGCTTCGTCTCCTTCTCGCCTGCAGCCGTCCAGTAGCCGCCACCGCCCCGGCAGCCGGCGACTAGTATCGCACCGGCTACAGCCAGATAAAGCGCCGAAAGCCACGAAGTAGAGTTTCGCATGATTGCTCTCCAGTGAACCTTGGGATAGAAGTCCGCATGATTCGTTTATCTTGTTGGCTGCGTCGTTGCTGGGATAATAGGGGACGCGCCCGGATAATAGGGGACGCGCCCTATTTTTGTGGTTGCCATTTCCCTTTTCTCCTGGGTCGGCCGACCGGCAGCGGGCGGAGGCGGCGGCCGAGCAGGCGCTCCAGCTTGGCCACGAACCGATCACTGCCCGGCGGCCGGCCGCGGCTGGTCCACAGCCGCAGCTTCGCGGGTCTAGGGGACAGATGCCACAACTGGCCAGTTCAGCGAATCCCGGCGTAGTGGGTCGCCCCGTTGCCATGGCCCTATTGTAATGCGAAGGGGGGTGGATGGGAAGCGCGGCGCTCGGTGTTCCGGGGTGCGTTGAGGTCGTGGTGGTGCGGAGGCGGCGGGCGTGAGGCGGAACCGTTCGGCCGGGCGCGTGGGTCACAATCCGCAGGTGCGCTCCCCACCCGCCGCAGAGGCTGCTTGTTACGCACGTCGCCTGGGGGCAGAATGTCGGCTGGCCCGTTTCCATGCAAGCCTTCAGCCAAGGAGCCCTCTCATGGCAGACGAGCGGCCGAACATTATCTTGCTCACCACCGACCAGCACCGCGGGGACCACATCGGGCTGGCGCACCCGGTCGTCCAGACCCCCAACCTCGACGCCTGGGTCAACCAGGGGGCGTACTTCCCCAACGCCTACACGGAGATCCCCTCCACCACCGGCGCCCGCCGGGTCCTCCACAGCGGCAAGGGAAGCCACGACTGCGGCCTCATCGGCTACTCCGGCATCGAGTGGCACGAGCCGAACACCCTCGCCGCCGTCCTCGCAGCCAACGGCTACCACTGCATCAACGTCGGGTGGCGGAACATGCACCCGACGCGGAAGCTCTACGGCTTCCACACGGTGATCCCCCACGACCTCCGCCGGGGGAACGACGACTACTGGGACTGGCTCATCGAACAGGCCGGTCCCGCCGCCCACGAGCGCGGGCACGGTTGCGACGCCAACGGCTGGCTCGCCCGGCCGTGGCACCTTCCCGAGCGGCTCCACCCGACCGTCTGGACGCACGACGTCTGCATCGACCAGCTCGCCCGGCGGGACCCGACCCGGCCCTTCTTCCTCTGGTGCTCCCACCTCCGCCCGCACTCCCCCTACGACCCGCCGCAGCACTTCTGGGAGATGTACATCGACCGGAAGCTCCCCCCCATCCCCGTCGGCGACTGGGCCGACGTCCACGACGTCCCCGTCGCCCACCCCGACCAGACCGCCTGGCGAGGCCGCCTCACCGACGACCAGAACCAGCGCATGCGGGCCGGGTACATGGGCGTCATCACCCACATCGACTACGACCTCGGCCGGCTGGAGCAGTTCCTCGGGCGGACCCTCGGCAAGGACCTCCGCCGGAAGACCCTGTGGATCTTCACCTCCGACCACGGCGACATGATGAGCGACCACCACCTGCACCGGAAGAGCTACGCCTACGAGGGCTCGGCGAGGATCCCCTTCGTTCTCCGCTACCCGGAGGGCTGGGAGCTGCCGGCCGGGACCTTCGAGCAGGTCGTCGGGCTCCAGGACGTGATGCCGACCGTTCTCGACGCCGCCGGGATCGACGCCCCCCCCGCCCTGACCGGGCGGAGCGTCCTGGACGCGGTCCGCGGCGAGGGCTGGCGGGAGTTCCTCCACGGCGAGCACTCCCCCTGCTACGACCCCGCCAACGCCGTCCAGTACCTCACCGACGGAAAGGAAAAGTACCTCTACTTCCCCGTCACCGGCGCCGAGCAGCTCTTCGACCTGACCGCCGACGACCGCAGGGAGCTGCACGACCTGGCCCGCGACCCCAAGCACGCCGACCGCGTCACGGCCTGGCGCCAGCGGCTCATCGAGAAGCTCGCCCCGCGCGGCGACGGCTTCTCCGACGGCAGGAAGCTGCTCCGCAAGGACCCCGGCTTCGGCCCCGTCGTCGCCGGGCACCCCGCCAACGGAGCTTAGCCCGGATACTTCACCGCCGAGACCGCAGAGGACGCAGAGGTTATTCTCTTCAAACACTTCCAACGAGATTCTGCTTCTTTCCCGCCTGCCATCCACGAGCTATGTCGATGGCGGGCAGGTCGGACCGACACACTGTCCACCTCCAATGGAGTTCCACCTTCCCTCATGAATCGAAGTAACATTTTGTCCAGTAAGCTATTATGTTCTCTCCGTCCTCTGCGCTCCCCGCGGTGAGTGCTCTTCCCGGGTTAGAGCCTATCCGCCGAAACGGCCGGGCACCTGCGACCAAACGTCCGCCCCGGCGGTCAGTTCCCCGGCTGGAAGGCCTCGCTTTCGGGGTCGGGATACTGGAGGTACTCGACCAGCTCCTCGCGGATCTTCTTGATGGCCCCGGGGGGGGCGTTGACGAACTCGGGGATGTTCCCCGCCCGGTCGGGGGCGGTGAAGTGGTCCAGCAGGACCGGCGGGGTGCTCCGGCCGGCCTGGTCAATGTGCGTCAGGAAGAACTGCGTGTAGGGCCGGTTGACTTTGGAGGAGAACACCAGCCAGCGGCCGTTGGGGCTGAAGCTGTGCCAGGAGTTCATTCGCGGGGTGTTGCACCGCAGCCGGCGAGCCCGCCCGCCGGCGGCGGGGATGATGTAGAGCTGGCTGTCCGGCTGGAGGAGCATGTACCCGCGGGCCTGGCAGAAGACGATCCACTTGCCGTCGGGGGAGAATTTCGGGAAGTAGTTGCTCATGCCGTTGTGGCTGGCGCCGGCCAGGGGCTCGGGCTTGCCGCCCTTCCCGCCGTTGAAGCCGATCCGGTACAGGTCGAAGCGGAAGGGCTCCTTGCCCAGCATGAACTTGCGGGCCTGTTCCGTGGTCAGGATCAGGTCCCCGCCGTCCCCGCGCTTCGCCAGCGGGTGCACCTTGCTGCGGGCGAAGACGAGGGTCTCCCCGTCGGGGCTCCACGTCGGGTTGCTCTGGACGTATCTCTTGTCGTCGGCCCCCGGCAGCGCCTCGAAGGTGTCCCTCCGCCGGTCGTAGACGACCAGGATGCCCTTGACGGGGAAGAAATCGAGGCTGAACTCCAGGTCCTCGCGGGGCGCCGAGACCGACCGGTCCTTCACCGTGCTGACGACGTACCGCCCGTCCGGGGAGACCGCCGAAAGCAGGCCGAAGGTCCGCTCGCCGTCCTCGCGCCGGTAGTCGCTCCAGGAAATCAGCGTGCTGCGATCCAGGGTGATCTCCTCGGCGACCGGGGCAATCGCGTACGAGCCCTTGTCGTTGCCGTAGTCCACGTCCATCCCCAGGGCGCTTCCGTCGGCCGAGAAGGAATGGCAGTTGGCACACATGGGAAGCTTCTGGAGGACAACCGGGGGGCGCCGCTTCGAGGAAACCGCCCCGAACCGCCAGACGATGTCCGACGGGTCCAGCACCGCCTGCTTGAACGGAGGCCTGACCTCGCGGTAGAACACCGGCGCGCCCACCTCGTCGCGGGAGGTGCGGATGAAGACACTCGCCCCCGAGACGGCCCGGCTGGGGTCGCGGCGGCTGAGGCCG